>JBKJPJ010000006.1:0-10837 GCA_046595225.1 Saccharimonadales bacterium (SeqCode) | reverse complement strand
GAATAAAAAAGGTTCAAAAAGAAGGAATTGTGGCAATTGCCAATGACTTTTTCAAACAAGATATTTGGGGTTTCGGCACCCTTGGCAGTGCCGGCCAGGAATTTACCAACGACCTCCACCAACACCTCAGCCAGCTTTGGAAGTAGCTAAAGAGTACAAAGCATACTGCTGTTGCTTGCAAACAGGGGTAATGTGTAGCAGTATTACATTTATGTCACAAAGAGAATTAAGCCCTAATGTCTATGGCATTGAAACAGAATATTCAGGATTAATTACATTTCCTGGAAATATAGAATACGAAATTGTTGGAGCCTGCCACTCTGCAGATGTAGCGATTGGGTTATATAGAGAGCCTAAAAAAAGAAGTACGGATGCAATACCGACAGTTGCTATAAATGAAGCACTTAGGCAAAACGATATATATAGCAATTCACAGGGAATGCTTTCTAATGGTGGACGTTTGTATATTGATCCGAGCGGATTTGAGTACGCAACTCCAGAAACGTCGACTGCCGAAGAAGCAGTTCATCGTAGTTTTGATGGTGATGAAATTTTACTGGGTGCTCTAAGCTGGCTACGCGACAGTGAGTACATTACTGACTATCAAATAAACCGTAAGATTGTAGATCATAATCGTACTTCCAGAGGGATTCATTTAAATACAACCACCAATATAGGAAACGAACCTACCAAGAAAATAGAGCGGTGCATGACAACCTTAGAAGTAGTGAAGGGCGCAATCTTTGGGTCTGGGGGCTTATTATTGGATGATTTTGGTTCGACTCATTACCATCATGCTCCACGTCTGTCGTTAACTAATCAAATTTCTAATTCAGCTTTTAAATCCCGTTCGCTAATCCGTGCGCCGTTTAAGCCAGACGGAGCGTTTCATCGGATAGAATCTGTTAGTGGAGATGCTTTAAATTTTGCCTGGCCGCTACGGGCAAGTCTTGTAGTTACGAATGCATTAATGGGAATAGTAGAAATTGGCTATGGTAAAAAACTGCCAAAACTCAGGCAGCCCACAGTAGCTGCGCAAACAGTGGGACGCTATGGTTATAAGCATTTAATTGGCACCATAGATACAGAGGGCAAAGATATTGAAGAGTCACCGCTCGATGTACTCAGCCAGATATGCGAAGAAATTCTGTTAGTAAATGAGAAAGAAGGACAGTTAGATGCTGAATCTAAACAAGTAATGAACGAAATTATATATGTCATCGATAGAATGTCGGATGATCCTTACTCAGCTGCTTCACAAGTAGAATCTATAGCTCGTTTAGTAGCTATGGAAAAGAAGATGGAAAAGGATAATCTATCCTTAAATTCGGAGCGCCTGTGCCGTTTTGATTATGCCTGGGACTGGATTGGTGGTGCTGGAATTGCCGAAGGCCTTAGGAACCGAAATAAGGCTGGGTGGCAAGGATTTACTGTATCTCATTCCCCGGCAAACATAAAAAAGAGATTAATTACACCGCCGCAAGATACCCGGGCTAAACCGCGAGGTGATGTAATAAAATTACACAAAGGTTCAAACAGTTCAGACTGGATGCATATAGATTTTGGAACAATGAAGTCATATGTACATCCCCTCGAATTTAGAGCCACTTCCTCGACTTTAGAAAAATAGTTTAGCCTGTGATACTCTAGCGCTGTGGATGAACTAAAAAAGCAGATTAAAACACTAATGTCGGCTGTGGACGATGCAGTTACTAAGCTGGCGGTGTCATCAGACGTGCAAAAAATGTCTGAACTTGACGCCAAGTCCCAGACACCAGATTTTTGGCAGGATAACATCGTTGCACAGCAGGTTATGAAAGAACGCTCAGCTCTTGAACAGCGGATTACTCCGTGGGTAGCCCTTCAAACAGAGATGCACGATATGCAAGAACTAGTTGATACCGGCGATAACAGCTTGCAGGCCGACCTTACCATCCAGCTGGATCAAGCTACCAAACAGTTCGGTGCGCTTAAACAGCAATTAAAATTTAATGGTCCATACGATGGCGGTTCTGCAATTGTGAGCATCTACGCGGGGGCCGGTGGCACTGACGCCCAGGATTGGGCCCAAATGTTGCTGCGGATGTACGTCCGATGGGCCGAAAAGTTCGGTTACAACGTCAAAATGTTAGATCAGTCTGCAGCTGACGAAGCCGGCATAAAAAGTGCCACACTATCTGTTAATGGTGCCTACGCTTACGGTAAACTGCAGGCGGAACAGGGGGTTCATCGGTTAGTGAGGTTAAGCCCTTTCAATTCCGATAATTTGCGTCAGACTAGTTTTGCTAAAGTAGACGTGCTGCCAGAGATAGACAGCCCAGAACAAGTAGAAATTGATGAAAAAGATCTCAAAGTAGATGTCTACCGGGCTGGTGGGCACGGCGGCCAGTCGGTCAACACAACCGATTCAGCTGTACGCATTACACATATCCCCACTGGAATTACCGTAGCCATTCAGAACGAACGCTCGCAACTACAAAATAAAGAAACCGCGTTAACCATTTTACGCTCGCGTTTGGCTCAATTACAGATAGAGCAACACGCTGAAAATCTCCGAGAAATTAAGGGTCCCAACGAGCAGGCAGCTTGGGGCAACCAAATTCGTAGTTATGTTCTTCACCCCTATAAACAAGTCAAAGATTTACGAACCCGCCACGAAAGCAGTGACCCCGATAAAGTTTTGCAAGGTGACCTCGACCCCTTCATAAATGCTTATTTAGAACAAAATATAGGATAAAATATTCCCTGATTTAATTTAGACTTGGTCTTGACTAGACTAACATATTTAAGTAAGCTAGAGTCATGAGCAAAGTACACTCTATTTATGAAGCAAAAACTCACCTGAGCAATTTAGTAAAAAAGGCTCAAGCCGGCGAGACTATTTACGTGGGTGCGTATGGGCATGCACAAGCAGTTATTTCTCCCATTCCTGTTAAAAAGTCTTTAAATATTGGAATTTGGGCTCACAAGAAAATACCCCACGCTTATAAAACAGATGAGTTGGTCGGCACAGATCAAGAGATTAGCCAAGATTTTGAAGACAGTACCGACAGACCATTGCTATGAACGCTTCCAATACATCCGTGTTGATTGATTCACATGTGCTGATTTGGCTACTATATGAGCCAGAAAAAATTTCGGCTCAAGCAACCAAGCTGCTTCAAGAAGCTGACAGTGTTTATCTTTCAGTTGTGAGCATGTGGGAATTAGCACTCAAATTTAAAAAAAAGAAATTAGCATATGCGCCCGAAGATCTTATTCGTGGTGCCAAACTACTCAACCTAGAGCATTTAGCCTTACAAAACGCTCACATTTTAAAAATGTTAGATATTCAGTTGTTGCAGAAAGACCCTTTCGATAATTTATTGTTAGCTCAAAGCCAGGTTGAAGGCTGTATATTCTTAACCAATGATGCAAATATTCTAAAATCTAGCTACAAGACCCACTCGGTGTAAGACCCAGGCTGTAACTGTCTAGCATAACTGGTATAATATCCAAGACATGATTTTATTGGATCGAGTAACCAAAACTTATAATAAGAATAGCACTGCACTCGACCGCATCACGCTGCACGTTGAACCGAAAGAATTCGTTATTATCATTGGCAAAAGTGGTGCCGGCAAATCAACACTGTTGAAGTTATTAACAAGGGAAGAACGCCAAACTAGTGGCAAAATTGTCATTGGCGGCCTAGATTACGATAAGTTAAAAGACAAAGACATCCCGCTGCTGCGCCGCAAGATTGGGGTGGTGTTCCAAGACTTTAAACTACTCCCCAATAAAACAGTATTCGAAAATGTGGCTTTTGCATTGGAAATAGTCGGTTACGGAAACCATGAAATTCAGCACACTGTTCCGCGGGTGCTCGACATCGTCGGTCTCAAGGGGAAAGAAAAACGCATGCCGCTGGAATTATCTGGTGGCGAACGCCAGCGGGTGGCGATTGCCCGATCCATCGTCCGACAACCAAAAATTCTGATTGCTGACGAGCCAACTGGTAACCTCGACCCTAAACATGCCTGGGACGTTATCAAAGTGCTAGAAAAAATTAACAGATACGGCACCACGGTACTGCTGACAACTCACAACCAAGACATCGTTAATAAGCTCAAACGGCGGGTGATTACACTTTCCGAAGGCAAAGTAGTAAGTGATCGAGCCAACGCGGAGTACCGACAGACGTGAGCCACCGCCTCATTACGTTCTGGCGAATTCTTAAGGCCGGTGCCCAGAATTTTATTCGGAATGCTACTTTAGCGGTGGCTGCTATGGCCGTGATGGTAATAACGCTGAGTATTGTTTTAATATCGTTAGTAGCTAATGCCACGTTCACTCATACGGTGCAGCAAATTACCGATAAAATTGATATTTCCGTCTATTTAAAGGATACGGTTACTCCCAAACAAAAAGACAATTTAATTTCCGAAATTCAAAATATCGGAAATGTTAAAGAGGTTAGTTATATTTCTAAAGATCAAGCCCTGGAAAAGTATAAAAAACAGAACCAAACCAATCTTGACCTTCTGATTGCTATTTCCCAAACCGATAACCCCTTACCGGCAACGATTCGTATTAAGCCCCGAGACCCCAACAAAATTCAGGAAATTAAAACTTTTCTAGAAAAAACATCTATCAAATCCTTGCAATCCGATGAAACCTCTTACTCTGGTGACCGTAAGGACGCCATCGACAAGATTTCTAAAGCTACATTGTTCTTTCAGCGGGCCGGTTTTGGGGCCGTCATAGTTTTTGCCATGGTTTCGATGCTCATCATATTTAATACTATCCGGATGACTATTTTTAATCGGCGTGATGAATTGACGATCATGCGGTTACTCGGTGCCAGTAGTTGGTATATTAGGGGGCCGTTCGTCATAGAAACAGTCATTTATGGTATTGTGGCAGGGATTATTTCCGTGGCATTCTGTAACGGGTTACTTATAGCTTCGTCTTCGGCATTTAATGCCAGTAGCTTGGGAATCTTAGATATCCAATATGCCAGCGATTATTTCCGGCATCACTTTTGGCTGATCTTGACCATCCAGATCGCAATTGGTATTCTAATAGGAGCTGCATCTTCAATAATTGCTACGCGGCGCTACCTCAAATTTAAGACATCGAAATAAAGATAGACTCAAGATATATTAGTCAATATATCAGTAAAATTTAGGAAATAATCACACATACTGCGTGATTATCCGTTTTGTGGCCGCAGAGAATAATTTAAAAGAAATGAGTATATGATTAGAGGGTTGAAAAAGCGTGAGCTTTATGCTAGATTTATAGAGGCTATGCCAAAACAAAAACCAAAAAAAACCAGTCGAATTTTTCAGGCCCACAAAAAGTCAGTCTTTTTTGGCGCTTTCGCTCTGTTAATGGCAGTAACTATGCTGGGTGCGCCATTTGTAAAAGCGAGTGTTCAAGACCAGATAAATCAATTACAAGCAGAGAATATCAGTAACCGCAACCAAGTAGCGCAATTATCTGAGCAAGCCAAAAGTTACGAAGATGCTATTAAACAGCTACAAGGTCAGATCGGTCAGCTACAGGGTAAAGTAACTGCTAATGAAGCTGAACAAAGGCGGTTGCAGCAGCAAATTGTCGATGCCGAAGCTGAACTTATTAAACAGAAGCGGGTCCTTGGTGAAAATATCAAAGCCATGTATGTGGAAGGGGAGATTTCTACTCTCGAGATGCTCGCGTCGAGTAAAAACTTGAGTGATTTTGTAGATAAACAACAATATCGGAATACAGTCCAGGAAAAAATAAAAGCAACACTCGACAAAATAACTGCCCTCAAGCTGCAGTTAAAATCGCAAAAAGATAGCATTGACGCACTCTTAGTAGAGCAGAAGAACCAGCAATCACAACTTGCAGATGCCCGCAATCAACAAGACCAGTTACTCGGGTATAACCAGTCTCAGCAAGCCGATTACAATCAAAAAACAAAAGCTAATCAGAGTAAAATAGATGAGTTAATCGCTTCGCAGCGCCGGGCCAACTTCAACCCTGATGGCGGCTACTATTTCTTACGCTTCCCCGGACCTGTTCAAGGCTTCAACCCAGACAATTATCCCTATCGCAACGCTGGTTTTGGCATGAGTGCCGGTGGCTGTGTTGATAATGATGGTCCCGACCGATGGGGTTACTGTACTCGACAATGCGTATCTTTTGCAGCTTGGACGGTAGAGGCTTCTGGCCGATCTGCACCGATGTATTATGGCAACGCCCGTGATTGGGCAGCAGCCGCAGTTGCTCGTGGCATCCCGGTCTTCCGCACTCCTGAACCCGGAGATATTGCCATCAGTACAGCCGGATACTGGGGCCACGCAATGTATGTAAAAAGTGTATCAGGTAACACCTTTAGTACACTGGAATATAACGGTAACCTAACTGGTCAACGCAGCGATAACCCCAGTAGGCGATTCTAGCAATCAAACTTCAGCTGTTCTTCAGTTAAAGTATGCGATAATGGAGTGAATGCGAGGGGAAAAGAAAAATAGGTCCGGGGTAAAAAGTACGGCTGCCAATGTATTGGTAGCCGGTGCTATCTTTTTGCTCGGTTGGGGAATAGGCAGTAACCGGATAAATATCGGGCCCTATGCCGGCTTCCGCAAGCCCGTGGCTACCAATGCGCCGAATAAACTCGACTATAGCTCTGTTGACCAGGTATACAACAGCCTCAAGCAAAACTTTGACGGTCAATTAGATAGCGTCAAGTTGAGTGACGGTTTAAAGGCAGGGTTAACCAAAGCCACCGGCGACCCTCATACCGAATATTTCAATGCTAAAAGTGCTAAAAGTTTTAATGATGAATTAGGCGGTACATTCAGTGGAATAGGCGCCGAGTTGAGTAAAGACGATAAAGACAATATTGTCGTTATTGCGCCCATCGCTGGTTATCCTGCCGAAAAGGCTGGTTTGAAGCCACGGGACCTTATTGCCGAAATCGATGGCAACAGCACGGCTAACTTAGGAATTAGTGAGGCAGTTGATAAAATCAGGGGGCCAGTAAGCACGCATGTGAAACTAAAAATTGTACGCAGCGGTGAAGTGCAAGACTTAGACATAGTCCGTGAACAAATAACTATTCCAAGCGTTGATTATAAAATTCTAGACGGAAACATTGGCTATATCAAAATTAGCCGTTACGGTGATGATACTGCCGAAATTACCCACAAAGCTGCTGTCGAGTTCAAGCAAAAACAAGTCAAAGGAGTCGTGCTCGACCTCCGGAGCGATCCCGGCGGACTGCTTGATGCCTCTGTTAAAGTATCAAGTCAGTGGCTAGCAAGTGGCACCAAAGTGCTCGATGAAAAACGCGGCGGTAAAACCGTACAAAGCTTTACGGCATCAGGAGATTCGCCGCTAAAAGGGATTCCCACGGTAGTATTAATTGATGAAGGCAGCGCCAGCGCCAGCGAAATTACAGCCGGTGCACTAAAAGATAATAAAGCGGCTACCTTGATAGGGGTAAAATCCTATGGCAAAGGCAGTGTGCAGCAAATTGTAAATCTGCCCAGCGGTGGAATATTGAAAGTTACCACAGCTCGTTGGTACCGCCCGAACGGCCAGAACATCGACAAAAAGGGAATTGACCCCGACCAAAAAGTAGACCGCAGCGTTGACGACATCAAAGCCGGCCGCGACCCCCAGCTAGACGCAGCAACCAAACAACTCCAGTAAACAATAGTAAAAGGGGTTTATTAGAGCACCACTTTTGTGGTAGTATTGCTACGAAATTAAGAGGTGTACATGGCGCAGATTTTGAGTAAAAAGCCGACTAAGTATGTATTTGTAACAGGTGGCGTACTTTCCGGACTTGGAAAGGGTATCACAGCCGCCTCTATCGGAACCATTCTTAAAGCCCGTGGCCTTAATGTTAACGCTCAAAAACTTGATCCCTATCTTAATGTTGATGCTGGAACGCTAAACCCTGCCGAACACGGCGAGTGTTTCGTTACAAAAGATGGAGCCGAAACTGACCTGGACCTAGGGCACTACGAACGCTTTTTGGACATAGAACTGACCAACAAAAGTTCCATTATGAGTGGCCGTATACTCCGCCGGCTTATCGAAGATGAGCGGGCCGGCAAATTTTCTGGCAAGACCGTGCAGGTGGTCCCGCATTTAACAAACGCCATCCAAGATGTAGTTATAGACGCTAGTAAAGGTTTTGATGTTCATATTGTAGAAATTGGTGGTACCGTAGGCGACTATGAAAGTCCGGCGTTTTTTGAGGCCATCAGGGAACTGGGCAATAAAGTCGGCCCCCAAAACTGCGTCTATGTACATGTGGTGTATTTGCCATACCTATCTACTAGTAAAGAAATTAAAACAAAACCCGCCCAAAACGCGGCGCGGGATTTACGGAGCATGGGTATTGTACCCAATGTTTTAGTAGCGCGCAGCGAAGTCCCGGCTAACGGCAATATTAAAGCTAAACTCAGTGCTTTTTGTGGAGTGCCGCAAGAGGGAATTGCTATTTTACCTAATGCCCGGACGGTATACGAAGTACCGCTAACTCTAGAACAGCAGGGTATTGGCAAGTACATAGTCGGCCAACTGAAGCTGACCGCTAAAAAGCCAAATTTGAAAGAATGGCAAACTATGGTCACGGCCATAACTCACCCTTCTAAAAAATCGCTAAAAATTGGCATAGTGGCTAAGTACATGGACAACCAAGATACCTACATGTCTGTATTTGAAGCGCTCCGGGCTGCAACTTGGAAGCATAATATTAATCTCGATCTCAAATGGGTAGATGCAGAATCGTTAGAAGGCAAAGCCAACATCGCTAAAGCACTCAAAGGCCTAGACGGTATTGTGGTCCCTGGGGGCTTTGGCAAGCGATCACTCGAAGGTAAGATTTCGGCTGCACAATACGCTTTAACTAATAAGTTGCCGTATCTTGGCTTATGTCTGGGTCTGCAAATGGGAGTAATTGCGGCAGCCCGCTCCGGCGGACTGGCAAAAGCCACCACGCCCGAACTGGAGGCCAATGCCAAAGACGTCGAAAATCAGGTTATATACATTATGGACGGGCAAGCAGGCAAGGAAAACACTGGCGGAACAATGCGTTTAGGGGATTACCCCTGTACTATCGCCAAAGACAGCCTGACAGCCAAACTGTATGGGACCACTAAAATTACTGAGCGCCACCGTCACCGCTACGAATGCAATAATGCCTACCGCGAACAATATGAAGCCTGGGGCATCCGAGCCGTGGGAACCAGCCCCGATGGCAAATTAGTAGAAATAATTGAAGGCATTGACCATCCGTTTTTTGTAGCCAGCCAGTTCCACCCGGAGTTCAAATCACGTCCCAATAGGCCTCACCCAATGTTTGCCGGCTTTATCGCCGCAACCTTGCAAAAGCGTACTTAAGAAGGTAGCATTAACATTATGGATGAAAACACACAAACACAAACAGCCGACCCACATGCTACTCCGCCAGAACAACCTGCAATTGTAACGCCTGAGGTAGTTACACCGCCCGATGTACTAGCTCCCGCGCCAGCTCCAGCCCCCGCCCAACCCCCACTTCCAGCTCCACTACCTTCTCCCTCTCCTGTTTCCACACCCGCTCCAGTCCCCGCCCAACCTGCACAAAAAAAGCGTGTTTTATTGGTAGAAGATGATGACTCGCTAGCAGCTGTGTACGAAACGCGCCTTGATGCCGAAGGCTTTGCTATCCAACGCGTACCGAACGGGGAAGATGCCCTTGTTTCTGCACTTAACTTTAAGCCGGATCTTATCTTACTTGATGTCATGATGCCCAAAGTTAGCGGCTTTGACGTATTAGACATTTTGCGCAATACCCCCGAAACAGCCAAAGTAAAAATTATTATGTTAACCGCACTGGGGCAAGACTCAGACAAAGAACGCGCCCAAAGCCTCGGGGTAGACGATTACCTAGTCAAATCACAAGTTGTCATAGCCGACGTCGTTGACCGTATCAAGCGAATCCTCAACGTCTCCTAATAAATAATTGGATCACCCAAACAAAACCCTAAAGTTGACTTTTGACAAAGCTTATGCTATTGTTATATCTGTTAAGTCGACACAAAAATGGAACAAGAAACACTACACCCAACACGTTCAACAGCGGAAGAAGCCACTATGGCATTTACAGACCTGCTAGATAAGAGTGCCATAGAAGAAGAACAGGCTCGGTTGACAAAAGAAATTGTTCAAGATCCAGAACTCGCCGAATATGAACTAATGCAAAAAAACTCACTTGCGCTAACTGAACGCGGGTACGATTTATATCATCAGAATAGCGATGAGCAATTCCCAGTAGTTGAGGAAGCCAGTAAAATCAGAGACAAGCAACTATTGGCTAGTGCGGATACGTACCGTAAGTATGCCGACATTGAACGGCGTCGGAATTTTCTTAAGTCCAACACGAGGCTTGTAACAGAGAACGAACAGGCTGCTAGACCATTCGTTCTAGCATTAGATGATGCCTTCGCAGATCAAGCAGAAACAAAGCATGCCCCTTTTATGAACTATAAAGCTAATACCGCCGAAGCATGGAATCACGTACCAAGCGATGCCATAAAGGATTTTTTCTCAGATAGACTGTTTAAAGATCCTTCTAAATTTCAAACGAGTGAAGGCTCAGTTAGGTTGGAGGCCGATGATGATGGTGTGATCGAGGTTCCCGCAGATCTGTTTGTGTATTTGCAAGGTTTTGATTCCTGGATGGGACCGGGCATAGAAGGGAACGGGAAGAAAGAAATCAATTCGTCCTATTTTGATAATCAGCTGCAAACTAGAGTTCCTCGTAGTATCGACGCCATAAGGCACTACGCATCATTGCCAACAGAAATAC
>JBKJPJ010000062.1:0-10883 GCA_046595225.1 Saccharimonadales bacterium (SeqCode) | reverse complement strand
CGCAAGAGATTGCACTACAAACACACTCCAGACTGCACTGCCTACACCTTTCAAGAACCGATATCTTAATCAATTCAAAAGGGGAGTTAGTGGTGTTAGAAATCAATACTATACCGGGTATGACCGACCAAAGTCTGTATCCTAAGGCAGCTCAGGCATCCGGTTTAACAATGGTGCAGCTGGTAGAAAAATTTATACAGATGGCTTTAAAAGAAGAAAGGTATACATAACTATGGCAAAATTCGAACTTACTACTTCGCAGGTGTACTTTGGTGATGCATTTGTTCCTTTTAACGATGCACATGTTAGTATTGCGAGTTCACCGGTATTATACGGTCTTAGTATTTATACTGTTTTCGGGGTTAAATGGGATGGAGAAGCAGCAAAGATTTTCCGACTGCAGGACCATTACGTACGGCTCATAAATTCAGCCAAAATTTTAGATTTTCATTCTTTTGTTGCAGAGTGGAACTTCGAAAAATTCCAACATACCATGCTGGAATTATTGCAAACCAATAAAATAGATGAAGATGTATTGGTGCGAGCCACCGTTTTTATTGATGAGTTAGTGGCCGGAACAAAAATACATAATTTAAAAAATACCTTTGCAGCTTACGTGTACCCTATCGGTGAAATATTGCCAAGAACTGGAGTTAACGTATGCGTTTCGTCATGGTTACGGAACTCCGATAACGCCATCCCCTCACGGGCTAAAGTCAATGGCAGCTATGTCAATGCTAGCCTAATGAAAAATGAAGCCTTATTAAATGGTTACGACGATGCAATTGCCCTCGATGAACACGGTCACGTTAGTGAAGGTACGGTAGCTAACTTATTTATGATCCGCGATGGTGTTTTGATAACACCGGATCCATCCACGGATATTCTTGAGGGTGTAACAAGGAACACAATTCTAACACTTGCAAAAGAAGAGGGAATTCCAATTATTGAACGATCCATTGACCGGAGCGAATTGTACCTTGCTGATGAGTTATTTTTATCCGGTTCAAGTGTTTGTATTACACCTGTTCTGTCGGTAGATAAACGACAAACCGGAACCGGAATTATTGGTCCGATTACCGTGCGAATAACTACTGCCTACCAAGCTGCCCAGTTGGGTAGTAACCCTGTATATGCTGACTGGATAACGCGAGTGCCATGATAGTGCGGTATTACTCTCCTCTTGGTGAGTACTTCGTGGTATCGTTGATAAGATAGAGATCTATGCAATGAAGCGTTATAACCCTAAAGATATCGAACCTAAATGGCAAAAGAGCTGGGAAGACCAGGGGATTTATCATGCTAGTGAATCTAGCACTAAACCCAAAAAGTACGTTTTAGAATACTTTCCTTACCCCAGTGGCGCAGCCATGCACGTTGGGCATGTACGTAATTACACCATCGGTGATGCCATTGCCCGCTACAATCGAATGCGCGGATTTAACGTATTACACCCCATGGGCTGGGATGCCTTTGGTCTACCAGCCGAAAATTATGCAATAAAAACTGGGATTAGTCCCCGGCATGCGGTAGACGAGAACACAAAAAAGTTCAAAAAGCAGTTGATTCAAATGGGCTTTAGTTATGATTGGTCGCGAGAGATTGACAGTACAGACCCCGATTACTATAAATGGACACAGTGGTTCTTCCTGCTGCTATTTAACAGAGGTCTAGCCTACCAGAAAGAAGCCATGGTCAACTGGGACCCAATCGATAAAACGGTACTTGCCAACGAGCAGGTGATAGATGGTCGTGCTGACCGCAGTGGAGCGATAATTGAGAAAAAAGCACTCAACCAATGGTTTTTCAAAATTACAGATTATGCCAATCGTCTTGAAAAAGATCTTGATGATCTTGACTGGTCTGATTCGATTAAAATGATGCAGCGAAACTGGATTGGTCGAAGTGTAGGGGCGGAAATTGATTTTATGGTAGAGGATAGTAATGAGAAAATTACTGTTTTTACAACACGAATCGATACAATCTTTGGAGCCACCTTTATGGTAATGGCTCCAGAACACCCACTTGTAGTAAAAATTACTAGTACCTCCGAAAAACAAGCTGTAAACGCATACATAAAGCTTGCTCAAGCTAAAAGTGAGGTAGAGCGACAAGAGACGGACAGGGAAAAGTCAGGTGTGTTTACGGGTGCATACGCTATTAATCCGGCAACCAAAGAAAAAATTCCCGTTTGGATTGCTGATTACGTTTTAGCTGGGTATGGTACCGGAGCTGTCATGGCAGTGCCAGCTCACGACGAGCGGGATTATAAATTTGCTCAAAAGTTTTTGTTACCCATTCGCCAAGTAGTGGCAGCTTATGCAATGTATTCTGATGAACGTGCTCCTCGGCAGGGGATTGAAACAATTAAACGCCGAACTGTGGATGCGATTATTACTGATGGTGAAGGCAATTATCTTTTGCAGGTAGAAGGCACTCAAGTTCACTTCGTTGGTGGCGGAATTGAAGAGAATGAAACAGATGAAGAGGCTATTCGCCGTGAAGTTTTAGAAGAAACAGGACTGACCGATATTTTATTAATTAGACAAGTTTCTCCTTATGTAGCAGGAGTTCAATATAGGAGTACCAAACAGAAAAATCAACAGGGCTACGGAACGTTCTATGAGGTTGTTTTAGCAAATAAGAACCAGGTGCCGAGCGAGATAGAACAAGGTAAACACACAATTAAATGGATTTCCAAAAACGAGGTTAAACAACAAATAAATTGGTCTTGGCACAAGGACGCCTGGGGATACTATTTAAATAAAAATACGTCTTTTCTTTATACGGGCGAAGGAGTACTTATTAACTCCGGTAAGTACGACTGGCTCCCCACATCAGAAGCGCGGGAAAAAATCACAAATGATTTAATCCAGGAAAAATTTGCAACTGAAACCGTCAATTACAAACTTCGTGATTGGCTGATCAGTCGTCAGCGCTATTGGGGAGCGCCAATCCCAATTATCCACTGTCCTGTAGACGGTGCTGTTCCCGTCCCAGAAAAAGACCTGCCGGTTGTGTTGCCTGATATTAAGAGCTACAAACCGAGTGGTGATGGCCGTTCACCTCTGGCTAATGTGCCCGAATTCGTTAACACTACTTGCCCCACATGTGGCGGTAAGGCTCAGCGTGAAACTGACACTATGGATGGTTTTGCTTGCTCAAGCTGGTATTTCTTACGTTTTGCTGACCCCCACAACAAAAAGGAGGCATTTGATAAAAAGAAAGCCCAAAAGTGGCTCCCCGTTGATGATTACATTGGTGGTGCAGAACACGCCGTAATGCATCTGCTATATGCCCGATTTTGGACTAAAGTAATGTATGACGAAGGGCTCATAAACTTTACGGAGCCGTTCACCACTCTTCGGAATCATGGCATGATTCTAGCTCCGGATGGAACCAAAATGAGCAAAAGCAAAGGTAACACCATTGAACCGGGTGGATTGATTGACCAGGGTTATGGCGCTGATGCTACCCGAATTATGGAACTGTTTATTGGCCCCTGGAACCAAATTGCTGCCTGGAGCGTAGAAGGGATGGGTGGTGCTTTTCGATTTTTGCAGCGTGTTTGGACGCTGACTCAGGAAACGATTGAAGCTAACTCCGCTACCTATGCAACTGTAGACAAACCCATAGACTCCGGACTTTTGGAGATCCAGCACAAGACCATAAAAAAGGTTAGTAGTGATCTTGAAGACCTGGGCTTTAACACCGCGATTGCTGCTCAGATGGAATATGTTAATGTCCTCTATAAGTTAAAAGCCTCGATCCCTATGCAATCTCCCGCATGGAAGCATGCCATCGAAACTTTGCTGCAGCTGCTGGCGCCATTCGCACCCCATATAAGCGAAGAACTATGGCACCAGACCGGTCATACAGATTCCGTCCATACCAGTACCTGGCCGTCTTACGATGAGAAATATTTGATCACCGATGAAATTACTATAGTTGTGCAGGTGAACGGAAAGGTCCGAGCCAATTTGCGTGTGGCCAGTGACAGTACCGAAGAATCCATTAAGATTGCTGCCCAGAAAGATGAGAATGTAGCCAAGTTCCTAGACCAACAAATTCCAAACATGACTATTTATGTGCCGGGCAAACTTGTTAACTTTGTAGTTTAGATGACGTTCATGCTTGAGTTCCATCTGTAAACGGGTTATAATAACCGCAAATCATCAGTTAAATCTCAGACTAAATGTCTAGAATAGGAGTGCTGGATTAATTATGGGTAAACCCAAAAAACGAACGAGCCCACGCCGCACAGGCTCACGCCGAAGCCACCTGGTGCTCAAATTAGCCCGCGCAGTAAATGCAAAATCACCAGTCAAAGCACGGACAACGCGCAGAGAAACTGGGAAAAAAGCTTAAAGTAACAAGCCCAAAACGGGTATACTAGTACGTAGTAAACGAAAGATTTAACAATTCTATGGCATCAAATCGTCATCTCGGCCGTATCATCGCACTGCAAACGCTGTACGAGCAGGACTTTCGGCGTGAATGCGAAGATACAACTTTTAATCTTTCGAGAGTTCTCAAGCGCAACATAGCTCGCTACCATGATATGGTAGATGACCGGGCCTTCATAGAAATGTTGGTCACGGGCGTCGACAACAAGCAAACCGAGCTCGATACAATTTTGCAACCGGTAGCACCAGAATGGCCGATTGACCAAATTGCCCGAATGGACCGAATTGTGCTACGAATTGGCACGTTCGAACTCATTCATAACCAAGATGTACCGCCTAAGGTAGTCATAAATGAGGCCGTAGAATTAGCCAAAGCTTTTGGCGGTGACAATTCATCGAAGTTCATCAATGGTGTCCTAGGTACGGTACTTAGAGAACTGGAAGAGAAACAAGGCAAGACACCATCACCAAAACCCGCACCGAAAGAAGCTCAAAAGGAAGACCTGAAAGAAGAAGACAATGAAGAGACCTAAACCAATCCAAGGAATTAAAAAATTTGCCCACCGTCGCCGGCCGGCTATTAGCGAAGTAGTCCGTGAACCGACCGCCGGTGGTATCGTTTTTAGACGTAATCCAACTAATAAAAATGTTGAGATTTTGCTCATTCAGGATGCTAAAGATCGTTGGACAATCCCTAAGGGGCATATCGAGGAAGGTGAAACTGCCAAACAAACTGCAGAGCGCGAAATTGGTGAGGAAACAGGATTACAGCAAGTAAAAATGTATAATTGGCTCGGTAAAATTAACTTTCGGTATAGGCGGCAACAAAGTTTAGTGCTGATGACCACCGACATTTTTTTAGTAGAAGCTAAGGGTGACACCGATGCTACTAAGCCGGAAGAGTGGATGAATGGCATCAAGTGGTTTAAAGCTACCGAAGCCCTCGATAAGATTGAATATGAAGACATCGGTAAAATTATTCTGTTGGGATTAAAAAAGATTAGAGACACTGGACTGTAACAATGCCTACCAAACCGTACAGTGATTTTGCGCAGACCGTTCTGGGTGTAACCTTTACTAACCTTGATCTGTTGGTAACTGCTTTTACACACCGATCGTATGTCAACGAGCATCGTAAAACGGTGACTGAGCACAATGAACGTTTGGAATTTCTCGGTGATGCCGTGCTTGAGCTGGTGGTTACCGAATACTTGTTCACCAGTTATCAGGAACCTGAAGGTATTTTAACCAACTGGCGGAGCGCTTTAGTGCGCACCGAAAGTATTAGTGCCGCTGCAAGCCGATACGAGTACGAACCGTTACTGAGGCTCAGCCGGGGTGAAAAACGGGGTACAGAGCGGGCCCGGGCCCAGATATTGGCTAATTGTTATGAAGCAGTAATTGGCGCGTTGTATATAGATCAGGGCTATGAAGCCGCAAAAAAGTTTATCCTTGAGAGCCTGGTAACGACATTTGACAGCATCCTTAAAACAGGATCATGGATGGACCCCAAGTCGCGTTTGCAAGAGATTGTACAGAGCAAAGTAAGTTTCACCCCCGTATATAAAGTTATAACCGAAGTAGGTCCTGACCATGATAAGGTCTTTACAGTAGGTATTTATGTCGACGGTACATTGCAGGGTACGGGGACAGGACCAAGTAAACAAGCCGCCCAAGTGGCTGCAGCTGCCGAAGCGTTAAAAAAGTACGAAGACGAGCCTAAAAGCTGACCACTGTTGACATATAGAGTACTTATCTGTAAAATTACGCAGATATGTTAACTATTCGCATGCAACGAACCGGCCGCAAAGGCCATGCTCAATTTAGGGTTATAGTCCAAGATTCACGCTACACTCCCACCAGCGGCAATGTCGTAGCTCAGCTCGGGCATTATAACCCCCACACTAAAGAGGCTAAAGTTGATGCTGAAAAAGCCAGTTATTACTTGGAACATGGAGCACAACCTTCTGACCGTGTTGCTCGCTTACTCAAAACTCAAGGCGTAAAAATGCCAAAATGGTTTAGTTTATCTGAAGAGGGATCACGTAAAACCCGTAACCCCGATAAACTCCGTAAAAACCGACCACCCGAGCCCAAAGCCGAGACAGTTGCAGAAGAAGCACCAGAAGAGGTTGCTGAGCCCGAAACTGAACCAAAAGCATAAATTTGCTATACTGAAAATACCGTATAACCGTAACCGGAGGATATTCCTGTGAGTACATCCATAGACCAACAATTCATTGAATTCATAGTCAAATCATTAGTGGGCAATCCCGACGCTGTTAAAGTTGAACGCCGCATTGATGAAAAAGGTGTGTTGTTAGAACTGACCGTTGACGGTGAAGACCTCGGGCGGGTAATTGGCAAACGCGGTGCTACTGCACAAAGCCTCCGTACACTTTTACGGGCCTTAGGTACTAAAAATGATGCTCGATATAATTTGAAAATCGTAGATGTTAACGGGGGCCCAGGTGGTACTCCTCGTTCCGAAGATGATCGGGCACCGGATCAGTTCCAACGATCAGAGGAATCTCATATATCTGAAGATACAGAAACAGACCAGCCAACTGTACATTCAGAAGAGGTTGCCACTGAAGACGAAGCAGTAGTAGCCGAAGCGGATGCGGAGGTATCGGAAGAGCCTGTAGAACCACAAGCGCCGGTTGAACCTAAAGCACCGACTTATGATAGCGATGATAACAGCGATGCCATCAGCAAAACCCGTAAAGAGCTCGAAGATTTAGACGACCTTGATCTATAGGGTACTATCAAGTACAATGCTTTCTATGTCTGTTAAAGACAAATACCTTAAAACAAAAATATAACTAATAAGCTCAATGCGAGCCAACTGTAATGGTTGGGAGCTTTATGTGATGAAAATACCCCGGCTCAGGTTGGGGTATTTTTAATGTACCTCAAGTATGAACATTGGCTGTGGATTTGGGAGTTGTAGTAAACTTATTAAGGAACAACCTAGCTATGAAGATTCAAATTATTAGTTTATTCCCAGAAATGTTCCCTAGTGTGCTGAATGCCAGCATGCTTTTCAAGGCGCAAGACAAAAAGATCGTTCAGATTTCATATATCAATTTACGCGATTTTGGGTTAGGTACTCGAAGAACGGTTGATGATACGCCGTATGGAGGGGGCGATGGTATGCTCCTTAAACCAGAGCCCTTATTTGGAGCACTAGAAGTCGCTAAAAAACAGGATCGTACGGCCACAGTTATATTGATGACGCCACGGGGAGAGCAGCTGAAGCAAGCGAAGCTGCAAACACTTGCCACAGCAGAGAAAGGATTGATAATAATTTGTGCCCGCTATGAGGGTTATGACGAGCGCATTACTACCGTAGTGGATGAGCAGATCTCGGTAGGTGATTATATTTTAACTGGTGGTGAAGTGCCGGCCATGATTTTAGTAGATGGAGTGATCCGGCTTTTGCCTGGAGTGCTGGGTGGCGAAAAAAGTGCTGAGATAGAGAGTTTTAGTGATGGACAGACCTTAGAATTTCCCCAATACACTCGTCCAGAAGAATTCCAGGGAATGAAAGTGCCAGAGGTGTTGCTGAGTGGTAATCATGCTGCGGTTGCCCAGTGGCGGGCCCAACAACAGAAGATGCAAAGCTTACAAGATTAATTATCCGCATAGCGGGCAGGATTCTTCGCTGTCGTCTTCTTTCATCCATCGGCTACTGGCGCGTTGCCAGGGTTCGAAATCGTGGTAACCCACCAAGTCACCTGCGCGTCGCAACTGCCAGCCCAGCCAGCCATACATACGAAACTTGCCCCAGAGGACTGCTCCCCATTCGGGACCGGCCGGGAACACATAAATAGGTTTTTTGGCAGTATACGGCTCTGGATCGAGCCCGAGAGCAATTTGGATGAGGTTTGCGGCTACGTACTGACCATCGTAAATAGCAGTTTGCGCCATTCCACTGTAGGGAGTATCGGCATTGTCTCCGATGACATAGATGCCCCGTTCGGCTTGTAAAAACTGGTCAACACGCACTTTGCCATTGGGTGCCAGCTGAAAATCATGGTCATTAAAGAAGCTGTTATTTGCCACCCCGGCAGTCCAAATAACGGTATGGCTGGATATTCGCTTATTATTTACCATTAAAGCGTCGGCCGTTTGAGCTTGCACGGCAGTGTTTAAGAATAATTTGACTCCTATTTTACGCAAATGACGGGCTACGGCCCGTGACATATCTTTGGGCATTTTTGGGACTAAGCGCGGTGCAGCTTCTACCAGGTCTACATGAATTCGTTTATAGTTAATCTTATGCTGGATAGCCAACTGTTTAAGATAATTTGGCAGAGCACCAGCAAGTTCAACACCGCTGGGACCGCCCCCCACGACAACGTAATTGAGATCCGGGCGGTTTTCGGCGATTAGCTGTTGGTGCAAGTGGCGTTTGAGCCGTTCAGCATCATCAGGGGTCTTGATCCCGTACGAGAACTCTTTTAGTCCCTTAATACCAAAATAATTAGTAGTAACTCCTAAAGCCAGCACCAAAGCATTGTAGCGCAGGGTTTTATTGCTCGAAGTAGTAATGGTTTGGGCCTTACGATCTAAGCCGGTAACTGTGTCTTGTACAAGGTCAATGTCTTTACCCTCGAAGATTTCCGCTAAAGGTACGCTGGAAAGCAAGCGACGGCCACCAGTGGCGGTACGATATAAACTAGGATAGTAGCGAAAATCTGGGTGATCATTAATAAGGGTGACGTCCACCTGTTCATCGCCAGCTAATTTGAGCGCAGCCTGAATTCCTCCAAAGCCGGCGCCGATAATTATAATTTTCTTCTTGCTCATTTTTGGGTCATCTATAAACTTCTAATGGTTATCTGTTATATGGTAGCATACCGCTGATCCATCTGATAAGCTTAAGCTATATGGAAGACTTTATCACCGATCTACAGTCGGCTAGTTTTGCTGGTGATATCGACACAAGTGCCGCCTCCCGCGATTTATTTAGCCACGACGCTTCGCTGTTTGAATTAGTTCCTAAAGTGATCGTCGCTCCCAAGGATAACCAAGATGTTATGCGTTTGGTCAGCACTGTGGCCCGTCATAAAAAACAGACCCCAAACTTATCTTTGACAGCCCGCAGCGCCGGTACTGATATGTCGGGAGGGGCAATTACGGAATCGATACTCGTCGATTTTAAACGCTATTTCACTAAAATAGAGGCGGTTACTAGCACTACCGCCCACACTCAACCCGGGGTATTTTACAGAGATTTCGAACAAGAAACATTCAAACACAACGCCTTGTTACCGTGCTATCCGGCAAGTCGCGACCTCTGTACCGTTGGGGGGATGGTAGCTAACAATTCCGGTGGAGAAAAATCTTTGCAGCACGGCAAAACCGAGAAGTTCGTGAGCGAACTCGAAGTAGTGTTAGCTGACGGCAATACCTATACCATTAAACCACTGAACAAGAAACAGCTCGACGCAAAAATCCTCCAAAAGGATTTTGAAGGCCAGTTGTACAAAAATATCTTCACATTACTCGATAAACATTACGACCTCATCAAAGCCGCCCGGCCACATGTTAGCAAAGATTCAACTGCTTACCACTTGTGGAACGTTTGGGACCGCCAGACAGAGGTTTTTGACCTAACCCAAGCTATTATAGGCTCGCAAGGTACATTGGGCCTGGTGACCGATATTCACTTTCGGTTAGTACCACGGCCCCAAAACTCCGGCACTTTGGTAGTCTTTTTGCGTGACACCAGTAACTTAGGTGCCGTGATTAACAAGGTCTTGACGCATAATCCGGCGACTTTTGAAGGTTTCGATAACTATACCTTGATGCTCAGTTTTAAACTATTCTTTTACTTCCATCAAACCCTCGGTTGGACTGGTATGACTAAACTGGCATTCCAGTTGATCCCCGATGCGCTTAAACTGTTCCGGGGGATACCGAAAATGGTGTTACTTATTGAGTTTAATGGCGCTACAGCTGAAGAGGTCAGCCAAAAGGTGCATGCTATGCATATAGACATGAAAGAATTCGGCCACCAGGCATTGTTTGAAGAAGATGAAACTGAAGCTAAAGCTAAAAAATTTTGGATTATGCGCCGTGAAAGTTTTAATTTACTCCGCAAGAAGGTGCATGACAAACACACCGCTCCGTTCATTGATGATCTGGTAGTAAATCCCGAGTTTTTGCCGGAATTTCTACCGAAACTGCGCAAGATCATTACTAAGTATAAATTGTTAGCTACCGTGGCCGGACATATGGGTGACGGCAACTTCCATGTGATTCCACTTATGAAGATTGAAGAAGCCAGTGAGCGGGCTAAGTTACAGCCTGCCATGCGCGAAGTTAATGAATTAGTTTTGAAGTACGGCGGCAGCCTAAGTGGCGAGCATAATGACGGTATGATCCGCGGTCCATGGATTGAACAAATGTATGGCCATGAAATGCTTACGATTTTTAAAGAGTTTAAGCAGATTTTTGACTCCGAAA
>JBKJPJ010000069.1:0-3683 GCA_046595225.1 Saccharimonadales bacterium (SeqCode) | reverse complement strand
ACGAAGATCTGTTGATGGAAGACGAATTGACCGCTGCCTTTTTGGGTGAGGATGACAGTGCACCTGCTGATGATTCACAAAGTAACCCGAGCGATCCGGCTGCTGCCGACGAATGGGATGAAGACGAAGCTGTACCGGGCCAACTGGCCGTAGATGTCTACGAAACTAAAGAAAAGCTCGTTGTTAAAGCCCGGACTGCCGGCGTTAACAAAAGCGAGCTTGATGTCAGCATTGCAGATAATACACTCAGTATTCGCGGCACATTATCTGCCGGTAACGAAGAAGACGTTGAAAACTATTTTGTACAAGAATGTTATTGGGGCGAATTTTCTCGGAGCATTGCATTACCGGTACCCGTTAAAGAAGATGAGATTGAAGCTATTTTGAAAGATGGTGTCCTTACCATTGCTTTCACTAAGCAAAAGCAAGACACTGTTAAAAAGATTCAGGTACTCTAGTTCTAGTACGTTAGCTCTGCTCATTTAGAGCAAAGTCATTTGGATTTAAAAAACCGCCGATAAACCGGCGGTTTTTAGTCGGTCAAGTAAGTGTTTACTGAGTGCTTACTTTTGCCAGAACAAAGCGGACGATAACCTGGGCTAAGGCCACAATAACCAGACCGACGATGGCATACAAAATGGTGTTCTTGGCACCAGTAACATTACCGGAGTCACCCCCAGATGTAATGTACTTGAGTCCACCAATGATTATCATGATCACTGCGGTTACACCAACTACCAAAGAGAAAATATTAATGACGGTCGTTAATATGTTATTAACAGTATTTTTTGCTCCTTCGCCAGAAGCATCATCACAGTTTCCATTGGCATTTAAATTTGCACCTGCACATAAATTACCGGGGATATCGGCAGTTTCGGCAGAAGCCAGGGCTGGCATTATTACCGGCGCGAACATAGCAGTCATCAGCGCCCCAACGGTTAATAGTCTCTTAATTTTTTGAATCATTTGTTTGATACCTTTCTTAATTTCTTGTGTGGTCCTTAATTCTTGTGGATACTTATTATTGGATACTTATATCATAGCAGGTTAGGGAGTTTCAAGTGGCGTAACTAGGTTTTGGCAATTACAAAGCGGACGATAACTTGGGCTAAAGCCACAATAACCAGGCCGACTATGGCATACAGAATGGTATTCTTGGCACCGGTGACATTAGAGGCATCACCGCTAGACACAATATACTTGAAGCCGCCAACGATAATCATAATAACTGCGGCCACACCTACTAACAGTGAAAGTAAGTTTATGACCGTGGTTATGATGGAGCTTACCGAAGTGTTGGGGTCGGTCTTACAGCCCTCTCGGTCTACAGAGCATACACCCTCTTGAGCGCAACTTTTAGCAGTATTACAAGCGGCGTAAGTCGGTGTAGCCGTGACTAAACTAGCTATAGGCATCAGCAAACCCAGGGTAAGCATTAGGGTGGTGGCAATTTTTTGAAAAGTCTTCATAAAGTTTTGGTATGGTGTATTTCCTTACCTACAGGTATACCACAGAACTGGGGTGGTTACAATAAATTCCCCTTCTACAATCTTATAATTTTTTCAAAACGAAAGCGACAATTCCCTGAGCGAGTATAGCTACTACTAAACCTACCAAAGCATAGAGGATACTATTTTTAGCCGTGCTCACCGCTCCTGGGTCTCCGTGGGACAATACATAGCGGAAGCCACCTATTATTATCATAATAACGGAGGCAATACCGACTATGTATACAAGAATCTGGATTATACGGGTCAGTATTCCTGTAGGCCCTGATATTGGGTCTCCACCTTTCCTTTGTTCGTTGCAAGCTGCAGACTGGGAAGTATTAACGCCCTGTAGGTTGCATATACCATTAAGTGAGGCTGGTTCAGCTGCTACCTTCGTTATGGGGGCAGTTACGGAAGCAAAAGCTATGAACAAAGTAGCTAGCGCTAATACGTTGCTTAGTGGGCGAAAAAAACGCATTAAACTCTGCCCAGTACAAAATTAACAATCGAAAATGCACTAATGATTATTACAAGCCCAACAAGACTATAAATGATGGTATTTTTAGCTTTGGCAGCCCGCTGTGGGTCACCATTCGATAGGGTATATTGGAGGCCACCAAATACCACCATAAAGACAGCAATAGTTCCAGCTATCGTCCAAACTATTCTTAAAACGGCGTCGCGGGCACTGACGGGAGTTGGGTGTGGCAGACTATCGGTAAACCTTGCAAAGAAATCCAAGTAATTAAGCATTTTTTATCCTCCCAGTTGGCTTCCTAAAAATGATACTGCAACAGTTGCCAAAACAGTTATAACTAATCCAATAATAGCATTTAAAATAGTTTGGCGGGCAGCAGTAGTACGATCCGGCTCACCCTGGCTCAACATATATTGAAAACCGCCGTAAATTACAAAGCCGATAGCTACCAGAGCGCCAATACGCAAAGCGACTTCAATTACTGCTAATCCTATAAGCCATATTCTGTTAAGATCTAAGCCGTTGGAGTCACTCTTGGAAATAATATTTATCATGCAGTTATTGTGTGCATCTCTGGTTGCATCTAAGTATTTGTACCACTTAGGGAAGCCTAGGAATCCACTTGTCGAACACTTATCTCCCTCGGCACCGAAGCGATTGGCTAGATTAATCACATTAATCCATTGAGTCAGTATCAGATTCAAAACCAACCTCCTGGTACAAATAATTGGAGGAATGCATATAAGAAGATGAAGGCAGCTAAGGCAAATATGGCGTTATATATCTGTTGTTTAGCAGCTGCGACTTTCTGAGCATCACCCCCAGCCGCACTGTAACGAATACCCCCAATAATAACCATAATAATCACTATTACAACTACGCCGGCCGACAAAAAATTAATAATAGTATTAATGTAGGTATTTACACAATCGTCGGTATTGTCTTCGGCAGTGTTACATTTATTGAAGAGAGTAGTGTCTCTTTCAACTTTGCCCGTTCGGAAAGGAAGGTCGGAGGTACAGTTTTTGTCTTCAACCTTTGGAGTATTAGCACTAGCAGAATTAGTGAATTCATACGTGAGTAAGTAGCATTTATCATTAGCGGGTGGACTCGTAAGTAATGCTCGTACGTTATCTGGTATCCCGGTGATTTTGGAACAGTCTTCTGGGCCTACTGTACCCTTGAAGGTAGCTACGGCACATTGGGAAGGAGCTGCCAGAACTGGCTGACTTATAAATAGAAAAGCCAGCGAAGCCAAGAGGCTTATTATAAGAGTAACGTTTTTAAGTGACCTGATGTACGTGTGTATAGGGTGGTTTTTTATATTCACAGATTTCATTACTTTCCAATACTAGATTATAGACTACTATAATAAAAGTCTTTGTTATAAGATATAAGCATAAGATTTGATTTGAAATTACAATATATTATTTGTGAATGTACTAGTGAAAAAGCAAAGATTACCTAAAAAAAGTTTCATTGTCCGCGCCGGACTTGTATCTTTGTTGGTTGTTTTTTTTGCTAATCTGATAGCTGTAGTTATCCCAGTTTCCTCGGTAAGCGCCGCGAATGTAAGCGGAAGTTTTATTGACTCTACCGCGGTTAATATTAACGGCAACTTGTATACCGACAAGAATCCTTTTGATCGCATCCGTCAGTTTGTCTATAAACACGACGGTTGTGAAAATAAGTTTACCGTTAATAGTGGTGACTAC
>JBKJPJ010000040.1:0-3418 GCA_046595225.1 Saccharimonadales bacterium (SeqCode) | reverse complement strand
GGCGCTTGGCCTCTACAACTTTTGAGTGGCTTCTCCCCTTAAGATATTCGAGTTGTTCATCTGTTAAGACTATATTCTTTACCCATCTGCTTACGTTACTTTTAGAAACCTTAAGTTGTACAGCTATTTGGTTAACTGAATAACCCCTTCTACGCAGATACTTTGCTCCTATTTTTGCATACATGTTCATTATGGAACCTCTGAGATTATTTGTATCTGTTAAATTTGTTCACGGGTTCCATTTTCGAGGGTGTCGTTTTAGTAAGAGACCGCACGCCCTGTTAGTAATAATTGCCCACGACTGCGGACGGAATACTGAGTAAAATATATCAAGAATATATTAAAACTTTATAAAATTTGGTGGGTGATGAGGGACTCGAACCCCCGACCCTCTCGGTGTAAACGAGATGCTCTAGCCAACTGAGCTAATCACCCATAACCTGGAAAAATATAAACTAAAAGTTTATGGTGCGCGAGAGAGGACTTGAACCTCCAAACCTTGCGGCACTAGTCCCTCAGACTAGCGTGTTTACCATTTCACCACTCGCGCCCGGCAACTGCGCTGAGCTCTGTTATCTTACGGTGTTTGACCGAAAAACTCAAGGGTAAGCTACCCCGACCACCCCTTTAACTACCCGGTAGGTGGCTCAGCAAGCGGTCCATATTGTAACTTTGGCGCAGCAACGGCTTGATGTCGACCAGCTTGACGCCAGTTTTAACGCCAACATTTAGCGTTCCGTAAGGGTCAAAAGCCTGCTTAACTTTACTAAACAAGTTATATACCTCGGTTCCGTATAATTTTTCTAAATAAGGACCCCGGATGCGGCCATCGCCGTGTTCGGCCGTGGTGCTGCCACCAAGGTCAATAACCAGTGCGTTATATTCTTCCATAATACGGAATATTTTTTGCCTATCACCTACCTGTCCTAAGTCTAAAAAGGGTTGGACGTGTAGGTTGGCATCGCCAGCATGCCCCCATAGAGCTACCTGTAAATGGTTTCGGGAAAAAAGAGCTTCAATACCCTCAATATAGTCTTTGAACCGCTCTATTGGCACAATACCGTCTTCAATAATTGGTATCGCCCGAGCAGCGCCTTCGGTGTTGGCAGCAATAGCGGCTGCACTACGCCGCACCTTCCATAACTGTTCTTTCTTTTCAGGATCAGTCTCTAGCTGGTGCTGTACCTGGTATTTATCGAGCATCTTACTAACCTTTTTGGCCAGCCGCCTTTGTAAACGTTCGTTAAAATCATCAAATTCTATAAGGAGTACCAGCTTAGGAAATGGTGGTCGCATAATGTTCTTCAGCAAATTAGGGTTCTGGCCTTGCACCAGGTTTAACAGATTGCCATCGACTGCTTCTATAGCACTGGGAGATTCATGTAATTTGCGTAATCCTAAGATAATTTCTTCTGCTACCTGCAAATCATCGAACTGTGCAGTAATTAAAGTGTTATGTGGATTAAAGAGTTTAGTTTTGATCTGTGCCTCGGTGACTATTCCCAATGTTCCTTGTGAACCGACGAATAAGGGAGTGAGGTCAAATGAGCCATCCTTACGTTTTACAGATGCCAGTGCGTAACCGGCAGAATTTTTAGAGGTCGCCATCTCCATCTCGTTGATGAGTTGTTTATTTTCTTCGAGCAAGGCATCTAAACTGCGGTAAATTTCGCCCTCAAAAGTAGCAATTCCCAATTTTTTGTTGAGCTCACGCTTGCTAATACGCCGTGTTTCTATGACTTCACCATTGGCTAACACCACCCGTAAGCTTTTGATGTAATCGCGGGTGCTGCCATATTTGACAGACTTCTCGCCGCTGGCATTGTTGGCAATCGCACCCCCTATAGTGGAGTATTCCATAGACGCCGGAAAAGGTGGCAAAAAACGACCATGAGTTTGCAGAGTCTGCTGTAATTTGCCGTAGTTTATACCCGGTTCCACCGTTACCGTTCCGGTTTTACTATCAAGTTCTACTATGCGGTGCATATGCGCCGGGAAGACCATAATAATACCACTACCTATAGCGGCGCCGCTTTGATCGGTACCCAGGCCGCGGGCGGTGATAGGCATAACTCTGCCCCGTTCGGCTAGTTGCCAAGTAAAACGGGCGGTTTTACGGACATCGTTTT
The DNA here is from genome assembly GCA_046595225.1 of Saccharimonadales bacterium (SeqCode). Lineage (GTDB taxonomy): Bacteria > Patescibacteriota > Saccharimonadia > Saccharimonadales > OMJO01 > CAZBRC01. The sequence goes on along the minus strand of JBKJPJ010000040.1, from coordinate 1,289 downwards.
CGCCTTTAGGGTACACGATCATACTGGGGCTAATAGTAAGAATGCTGCCGTCGGTCGCAAAATACCGGCGGGCTTCAGCACTAGTCATAACTTCCCCTACAAGATGTTCCTGGAGATAATGAGCTACCTTATTCATTCCCAATCGACCCCTTTATCAAACCTGTCATATGCTACAGATTATCATAGCATAAGCAAAGAAGGTACGGGCTCTATATTCCAAACTGCTTATTCAAGGATATAATAGTCTGGTTATTTTTTGCTTCCATAGTTGAACTCATCTGCTGTAGTTCAGTCTGCATCGTCTTCCGACCCTCCGCCGTTTTGTACATATCATCGGTAAAAACTACAGTTGCTTTTTTGCCAGATTCATTTAGTGATGGAACCGTGCCATTTGATAGTTTTATTGCCTTATTAAGCGGTATTCCTGTTGCTGTTTGATTGTTATGATTTCTAACCACAACAACCCCCCCCAAGGTGATGACTGCAATAGTAATCAGTAGTATCAGCCTTTTTTTATTCTGTAAAAAATTCATCGTTATCCTTTATTTATTTTCATTTTGTTATGACCAACGTAGTAAGGGATCCAGTTGCACCGAATATCCCCTGATCTTATTAGTAGCATCTGCAACATACACCAAGAACTGGCTATACTGAGCGTTAGTCATTGTTCTACAGTTATTCTGGCTCCAATTGTTGAGAGCAAACACAGCAGCCCAAGCATCTTGTCTTTTTTGGTCAACAACATTCCAGAAATAAGGACCAACATAATTCCGTTTTATTCTGGCATAGGTTACATCGTAATTGCTTAGGATACCAATATCTGTATTGATTATTGATTGGCTGGCGGCACATATATTTTGGGTTGTAGTTGACCCGCCGGCACGCCGTGCAACATCGGCGGCAGCTTTTGCAGCAGCATCGGCGGCAGCCTGAGCTGCGGCTTGTTCCTGAGCCTTCTTGACCGCGGCAAAGTATGCTTGTTCTTTATCGGTAAACAGTGGTGCATTCGGTTCGCTAAATGCTCGAATCCCTCCATGATCATCCATAGCCCAACAACGAGTAGCGGCTTCGGCTGTAACTCTCTTACACTGTCCATCGACTACTTTACCAAGGCCACTTGTAATAAATGGTTTTACATACCATGTCCCATAGCCGGCAAACTCTCCTTTTGCACTAATCACCACTCCCGAAGGTTTTGTCCATTCATAATTCACTATAGATTGGAAATCACAACGATCTTTGTTATATGGAAAACCATTAGGATAAGCAGCTGCATTGTTAGTTCCAAA
>JBKJPJ010000026.1:0-5488 GCA_046595225.1 Saccharimonadales bacterium (SeqCode) | reverse complement strand
CAACAGATCAACTGGGTGGGCTGGGTACAGTTCCAGTGTTTCTTCACTTTAACCTCGGGACAGACCGGAACGGGAATATATTTTCGGACAGCAACCAAAAATAAATCCTGGCATCTTGATGATGTAGTTTTAGAATCAAATGGCCAAGCACTACCAATTAGTAACGGGCAACTCCAACTAACCGATACTCCGTTCACCTCAACAGGTAATATTGACGGAATATTACAGGCAGCAAATTCTTTGGGAACCATCTTCAAGGTGGATGGTAGCAATGGACACACAACTATAAAGGCCACTACTGATGGTCAAGGAGTCTTGACGGTTAATAATGTAAGTGGAGACTACATACTAAGGCTTGATTCCGGTTCCTCAAACAGCCTGACGAGTGCATGGAATGTTGGTAATAGTACAAACTTAACCAAAAGAGCCATGGAACAAGCTGTTGTTGGTCAGGATAGTACGCAAACTAACTACGCATATATCGCTGGTGGCCAATTGGTTCAATCAAACTGTGGGGTAGGAGGAATTCTACCATGCCCTACAAGTGAAGTCGTATATTCTAAATTGAACCCTGATTCCGGTAATAGTGCTTGGACAACAACCTATCCATTACCAGTCCCACTTGAACAACATGCCACAGTATCTGCTAAAGGATATATTTATGTTCTGGGAGGAACCACTGACGGATTAAATTCACTGAGTACTGTATATTACAATAAAATTGATAGTGTTACGGGAGGGCTGGTTAACACCACATGGACTGCATCTTCCGCCACAGGCTTTACGAATCGGATGAATTTTAAAACCATAGCTTATAACGGTTATTTATATGCAATCGGTGGAGCAACAGCAGATAATGGTGGTCCAATCGCAAGTGTCCAGTATGCCAAAATAAATGCTGATGGTTCGTTAGGTAATTGGCAGGGTGGAACGAGCTTGCCAATAAGTGGATCAATCACAGGGCGAAAGTTCTTTTCAGCTGCCGCTAGTAGTGGATATTTATATATATCCGGTGGAGCGAATGGTACCGGCTCAGTGGGAACTACCTTATATACTACGGTAAATGCTGACGGTTCAATAAACCAATGGACTCCTTCCGCAACCACCTATCCTGTATTATCGGGTGACAATGGTTTAAGGCAAAAAGCAACCTCGGAGATATCTAATATAGATGGTACACTTACTTTTTATGTGATCGGCGGCACCGGCTTAAGTGGCGGGCCTCAAAGTACAATATTCTCTTCCGTAATTGATCCTACTACAGGTGACATCGGACCGTTTAGTACATCTTATACTACAGATGTCTCAAATAATGTGTATCCCCGCAGAAGTGCTGGATCTGTTATAGCCAATAAAACGATTTATCTTTTTGAAGGAGTTGGGGTAAAAGGGGCGTTTCAATCGACGGTATTGTATGCACCGCTTAGCTCATCTCCTAATAATGCTTCTATTGGTGGTAAATTAACGGTGACAAACGGTGCAAAATTCACTGGGGACATAAGTATAGCTCCTGTTGGCTCAGATTCTGCTACTGCTCTTACTGTAACAAATGTTACGCAGGGTTCCCTGTTTTCAATAAATTCCATTTCAAATAACATCACGTTAGGTGGGTTAAATTCAGCAGAACTTCATAACTGGCAGTCACCGAACAAAACTAGTTTACCGACTCAAACAACTAGTTTAGGCGCGACTGTAGTAAACGGTTATGCCTACACTATTGGGGGAAGTTCAAATACAGTTTTGTACGCCAAACTTAATGCGGACGGTTCAATCGGGAGCTGGACTTCAACCACTACACCTTTTAATACTCTTATAACATCTGCTTATAACAAACATAATATGGTGGCCACAGCAAATGGCTTTATATATATAATTGGTGGCTATAACACTGGTAGTGGGGATAATGCTACAAACAAGATCTTTTATACCAAGCCTGGCACAAATGGAACAATTACTGCCTGGAAAGAAGCAGCAACTCCAGTCGAAAGCTCATTTACAGCTGTGGCTGCTGCTGGTGTCACGATCTACAATAACCACCTCTATATTGCCGGTGGGGCGACAACGTCAACTGCTGCATCGAATGGTGATTTTCCAACTGCACCCAATGCAAACTTACAGTATGCTCAAATTTATGCGGATGGCACGTTAGGAACATTTACATCGACAGCGATGACTGGTTTAATGGGTACCCAAGCGGCAGTGGCTAATGGTAACATTTATGTTACCGGAGGAGATAACGGCAGTGGTGCAACCAGCTTGGTTTATCATGCGGGATTGGCTTCAAATGGTTCGCTGAGTACGGTGTGGAGTTCCGATGATACAACACTTCCAAGGGCTTATCATGGTTCGTTCGTTGCAAATGGCTACCTGTATCTGGTTGGTGGTACGAGTGCCACTTACGGTACAAATCTCAGTGATCATATTATTTACGGTAAGATAAACGGGAACGGTTCAGTGTCGGACTGGACTGATCAAACATCCGAAAGCCTCTACCAACCGATATCTGATTTTGGCTCAGTTTTAGCCAATGGATACTATTACATTATCGGTGGGACATCGGGTTTGAATGGGAGCACTGTATTAAAGACAGACGTCATAAATTATGGGACAACGGCTCGTATAAGTATTGGCGGATCCTTAGACCTCGTAGGACTTGGAAGTAAAACTCTATCGGATGCCGGCGGAGGCGGTTTACTGACAGCTGGCAATACCACTATTGTTGGGACATTAGATGTGCGTTCTGCTGCCAACTTCACGCAGTCACTTTCTGTTAATGGCGCCTTTACGGCGCATGACGACGTATTACTTCAAAGTGACACTAACTCGGTTAATGCTTTCCAAGTCCAAAATAACAGTGGAACGGTGTTGTTGGGGGTAGATGCGTCTACGGGTAGGATAAATGTGAATGCCGATATGCTGTTTGGCAGCGCCAATAGTATTAAGGTAAATACTATTCAACAGACTGCCAGTGGTCAGAACGTAGCTATTAATGCTGGTAATGATCTCCTTACCTTTACTGCCGGTGGGCGAACGTATGTATTCCCAACAACCGGGCCAAGTTCTCAGACCATTTGTACGACAGGTATTAGTTGTGCTTCTGGTGGTGGGCAAGCGGTACTTCTAGTTCCAGGTTCGGCCCAGACTAACAGCAGCACTACTGATACATCTATCTTTATAAATAACACTAGTACTGCCAAACACCTTCAACTCCAGAGCTCAGGAACAGACGTGTTTGTAGTTAGTAGTACTGGTAGATTGACACTCGGAACGCCAAATAGCATCGGTGGCAGCATCGTGTTTAGTGACGGTACCAGTGCTTATTCTGTAACATTAAATACGTCTACATTATTAGCAAACCGCACATTCTCGTTTCCAGATCAAGCAAGCGGTGAGATTTGTATTAAGACCGGAAACTGTGCTGGCGTTGGAGGTAGTGTATCAGCCGCAACGCCAGGTACTTCGAATACAATTGCCAAGTTCACATCAGGTTCGAATATTGGCAATTCTAATATAACGGATGATGGGACTACGGTTTCTATTCAAGGTAGTAATGGGTTAGTAATTGGCACCAATGTTATTGGTGGACTGCTTAAATTAAAGAATGGTAATTTCTCAGCAATATTACAACCTGGCGGTTTAAGTAGTGACACAATATATGCTTTACCCGCAGGTATTGGTGGTACTCAAAATATCTGTACTTCATCGGGTAACTGTTTTGGGTCGGGATCAGGAATCACACTCCAGTCTGCTTACACCGAAGGTAACAGCATATCTACTACTGATAACCGAAATATTGCATTTAATCTCGCCGACACCACCACCGATTCTAGTTTTGTGGTGAACATCCAGGGAACAGGCAACGCCATCAAGTTCCAAGATGGCGGCACTGACTTTGCAACCTTCGGTGATGGCGGCGCAATTAGCTTTAAATCTACTAGCAATTCGACCAGTGCTTTCACCCTGCAGAACAGCTCAAGCGTTGCACTTTTGACAGCAGATACCACAAACGCCAAAATCAAAATCGGCACCGGTACACCAACATTACCTGCCGGAACAACCGGCGCATTATTTGTATCAGATTCATCCGAATTTGCCGGCATAATTCAAATAGGAAGTGGATCGAACATAGCAGCCTTTAATGCAAATCATCAATTAAACTTTACTGGTCTAGCACGTCAGACCAAGACTATTCAACTCAACCCAGAATACGCTGGAGCCGTATTGAACGGCACCGGAAACGGGACAATGACCGCGGATATATGTTCGGGGACAAGCCGGCTAAGTATAAATATCGGTGTATGTGCAAGCACAGACCAATATAATTATTACTCCTGGACAACTTCTCAGGCTGCTACGCAGACGTACTCTATCTATGTACAGATTAAATTGCCAAGTGACTTTGATGGATTTAGTTCCAACACTTCAATAGGGATGTATGGCTGGCGAACTACCTCAAGTGATGTCGTTGATTTAACTCTGTATAACGCTAGTGGTTCAGTATGCGGTTCTACGACTACGGTCGGGACTAGTAATACCGCATGGACATTAACTTCATTAACAGGAAGTGAGACTGCCGATAGCGCCTGTATTGTAACAGCAGGAGGAGCGACGGGTATTAACGCCGACGATACCGTAACCTTCAGAATCAGAATGACAGCAGCAACGGGTGAATTTGTGCGCGCTGGTGCAATAAAATATAGTTATAACAGTAAGTTTTAATCATGGATAAAGCAGAAATAAATCAAATCGAGCAGAGCCAACAACACCTCCCATTGAAAGTGGCTTTACTAAAAACGGTCACCCAACGATTGTTTCTGTTATTGCTGGCTACGGTAGTGTTGCTGTCATCTGCAATTTCGGTACTCGACAGCCGGATTGCCGAATCTAAATATCAGCTCAACTCCCAGTCTAAAAATATAGTGGGCAGTTCAGTATATGATTTGGCCAAAGCAGTTACCAGGGATCCTCAAAATGGCGACTATGTATATAAGAAAGATTTACAAACTGCACAACCGCAAGCCAACCAAAGTAGCAATACTGAAGGACAGTATAGTGTCACCGTAAAGAATGACCCCAAGCAGGGGATTAGTTACTACGATCCTGCCAGCAAACAGACATTAACTATTAAGCCTCAGTTTGACTTGCTCCAGCCCCGGCAAGTAGATAATCGTATAGTCATTCCGGCGCAAGGGTCGACAACTCAAGAAGTACTCACCTTTAAAGGCAACGGGGTAAAAGAAGATCTTGTCCTACCCACACCTCAAGGAAATACCAAGGAATTTAGTTACAAATTAGAGCTGCCTGCTAGTTTAGAGGCCCGGTTACTGGAAAACGGTGAGGTAGGAATATACACCGGAAGTGATTCTACGTTGTTTGGGCAGATAAGCTATGGTAGTGACAAAGACCGCCAAATGGTCGAAAAAGCCCAGGCCAAGGCAAAAAAAGATAAGCTAGTGTTTTTGTTACCCACGCCGGTTATTAAACAGGC
>JBKJPJ010000112.1:0-9613 GCA_046595225.1 Saccharimonadales bacterium (SeqCode) | reverse complement strand
CATCTAGCGTAGTAGTTCCCATGGTTTCGCGACCCTGATCGAGTAAAGGACCGCGGTCCAACACAGTCCGGAATAATACTACTTCATCAAGACGATCTTCCCACAATGGATGTCGGCTGGCCACACTAGGTATTACAGCGAAATTGTAAGGCGGCGGCGGTGATGTTGTAGCCCACTCCAACGTAAACGCATCCCAAGGATTAGCACCGGCGGGCTTGCCGTGTCGCAGACTACGCATAACGTTGATCACGAATAGCAATACGCCAAAGGCGAACAGAAATGCGCCTATGCTGGTAACATAATTAAGAGTATCCCAGCCATAGCCGCTAGGGTAGGTATAAACGCGACGTGGCATACCAAGCAGCCCACTAATGTGCATAGGAAAGAACGCTAAGTTGAAACCTATAAACATGATCCAGAAGTTCCAACGCCCAAGTCGCTCGCCCATCAGCCGACCTGTCATTTTGGGAAACCAGTAATAAATACCGCCTATCACCGGAAATACATTGATACCAAGCAATACATAATGCAAATGTGCGACGATGAAATAGGTATCGGTGAGTTGCCAATCTAACGGTACGGCGGCCGTCATAAAGCCCGATACACCACCGATAACGAATAGCAGCACGAAAGATGCAAAGAATAGGAATGGCGTGGTGAATACCGGCTTGCCAGTCCAGATAGTGGCTATCCAAGCAAATACTGCCACTGAGCTCGGGATGGCGATTACAAAACTGGCTACACTGAAAAATGATAGTGACAGCGCAGGCATTCCAGTGGCAAACATGTGATGTACCCACACGCCAAAGCCTAGGAACATGGTCGCCACGGTAGATAGTGCTACCAGAGTGAAGCCAACCAATGGCCGTCTGCAGAAAGTCGGCAGCCCGTCGGAAATAATACCCATGGCCGGCAACACGATGGCATATACCCAAGGGTGACCGAACATCCAAAATAGATGCTGCCAAAGCAATGGACTGCCGCCTTCAGTTGCGGCATAAAAATGTGTACCAAATTGCCGGTCCATCCAGAGCATTAGAAACGCTAAACTCACTGCTGGAACAGCAAGCAAATTAGCAACCGAGGCAGTTAAAGTCCCCCATACAAGAATAGGCAAGCGATTGATAGACATACCTGGTGCACGCGTGCGAAATAACGTGACGATAAAGTTAATGGAACCAACCGTAGTGGAAACGCCGAGCATAATCATACCGATGGCGTAGATATCTATACCCTGACCTGGGTTGTAACTTAGTGAGGCAAATGGCACATAGTTGAACCAACCAGCATTTGGGCCCGGGCCCATTAGAAAACTCATATAGATGAATAGACCAGAAAACAGAAATATCCAGTAGGACAATGCATTCAAACGTGGAAAAGCCATATCGCGGGAACCAAGCAATAGCGGCCACAAGTAATTACTGAAACCTGAAAGCACTGGCAACGCGTATAAAAAAATCATGGTGATGCCGTGCATTGTGAAGAGCTGATTGTATTGCTCTGGCGTCAGTACATGCTGGTTGGCGTGCGCGAGTTGTACTCGCATCACTAGGGCTTCAACTCCACCCAATAGCAAAAAGGCAAATGCTGTGATCAGATAGCGAATGCCAATCAGTTTATGATCTACTGTAGACAGCCATCCACGCATGCTTGGCGGTGTCTCCCAAAATTTACGAAGGCGTGCCGCCAATTCGACATCATCTGCCTGTCCAATTACTGGAATCCGATAATACTCAATATCATTCACAGATGGCTCCATCATTTGAGACTACCCAGATAGGCCACAACGGTGGTCAATTCCTGTGCAGAGAGTTGTAAAGGAGGCATACTGCAACCGGGTTTAAAAACCTGTGCACCAACTACCCAAGCGGATAGATATGAACTATCGTTTGGCAAAAGCCCTGCTCCTATCATGCCGCGGCTCATTAGGTGCGTTAGGTCAGGACCCAAGTTGCCCCCAGCAAGTGTGCCGCGAACTGCATGGCATACACTGCAACGCATCATGAATACGTTTTGACCGGCGCGCGAGTTCTCTGTCTGTGGAACAGCCGCTGAAGCTACTTGCTGCTGGTGCCATACAGCATAATCTGCATGTGTCTGTGCAATCACATGAAATGCCATGTGCGCATGTTGCATGCCGCAATACTCAGTGCACTGACCGGCATAGTCGCCAAGCTTATTAGCCTGTATCCAAATACTGTTGTGCTGACCCGGAATAGTATCTATTTTGCCTGCAAGTTGTGGAACCCAAAACGAATGGATGACATCCAAGGTTGCAACATTAATTCTGATTGGCTCGCCAACGGGAATATGGATTTCATTGGCAGTTGTAAATATCTGTGATGGCTCTTTACTGAGGTATCGCACTTCCCACCACCATTGGTGACCGGTCACCTCTAGAATCAATGCAGGTTCCTGAGATGGATTGGCCACAGCGGCAAGCACCATAAGTGTCCATACAGCACAGGCAAGCAATATTAGTGTTGATGTACCTACCCCAATATAAATCCATGAAAGACCACCGTTGCCCCTACCTATGGGCTGGCGGCCTTCAGCATCAGCGACAACCTGCCCGCGGCGGCGAAAAATAGCCATCAGCAACAATGTAGCGATAATAATGGTGACCAACATTGAGATAATGATTAGCCCCCAGCCAAGATGTGTGATCGGATCAGCCGCCGGACCGTAACTACGTAGATAACTAAGTGGAGTGCTGAAAGTCATTTCTCGGATTTGGCATGAGTCGATGAATTCAAGGTGTTGATATATGCAACCAGCTTCCATATCGAATCGTCGGGCAATATAGAGCCAAAAGCTGGCATCCCATTGGGTCGACCCTGCGCAATGGTTAGGTACATTTGTGCGGGACTACTACCGTAAATCCACTGATCGTCGGACAGTGGTGGACCCATTCCACCGCCACCCTGTGGTGCGTGGCAGCCTGAACAGTTCATGCTATTAAACAGTTTGCGACCTTGGATAATCGCCATGGGATTATTGGCATAAGGGTTGACAATCACTTCTGTCTTGGCCTGCACTGGAATGTGTGTACTGCCAACTTGCGTATTCAATAGTTGCTTAGACGTTGGAGTTGATATTGACTCGTTCTGGGTAGCAGCTTCGGCCAGCAGAAATAACGAACTGGCTAATATAAGATTTAAAACAAGTATGCGCATATTAGTTCCAATCATTTCCCCGTTTCGCCTTGGGGCACGTTATAGCTAGCCAGTAATGCTTGAATTTGCTTTTTATTACTTTGCAAAGCCAAATCTAGATTGTGCTTCATGGTCTCATCACCTAGCCTAACTCCCAGTGAAATAGAAAATTGAAACGGCAATTCATCCACTCGACTATTATCTAAAGACGTTATAGTGAGTGGCACTGGTTGGTGGTTAGCGAAATAACCAGCTAATGGACCCCAGACAATTGCGATATCAATATCGCCCTTTGCAACCGCTTCCACAATCTGAGAGGGCGGATTAGCCCGACGATAATCCCCGTATATATTGTAGCCGGCCACATTATCGGTTATGCCACGTTTTGCCAGTGCTAGCGCTGGTGGTGGACTATTGTTGCCTATCAGATGCACCCCAATGCGCAGATGCTGCAGCTTGGGGTCGTCCAGAGAGTGAATCTGGTAATCGCGCTCGGTGCGGGACACCAATACATAGCTGGAACGGTAATAGGGCTTAGTAGTCAACACTTGTGGCATTGCGCTGGGCAAGCCCATAACCACATCGCAAAGTCCGGCATTGAGAGTGGAGCGCAAGAAACCACGACGCTGTGCCCACCACGTATATACCACGTGCTTGCCTAAAGTGTTTGCCATCAACTCCGCCAAATGGTTTTCGAAGCCTTGCTCGGCATGGTTGGAAAACGGTAGATTGTTTGGATCAGCGCAAACTTTTAGAACTTTATCGCTACCATTTGCTTGGTCATTAGCCCAGATAGCGGTAAACGGTAGCATCAGCGTAACGAATGCATAGACCCTGAACTTCATGGGTTAGCATCCGGTATAGCAAAGACATAGAGTGTACCTCCACTATTTGTTGCTTGCGGCAAATCGGTCGTGGCATTAGTAATACCTAGGCCACCATATGGTACTTTGATATCAAGACCCCCAGCGACCACTGCTCCTGCCCAGCCGCCTACTCCTGCAAGTACTGCTACGTATTGTTTGCCATCAGGTCCACGGTAGGTAATAGGCTGGCCGATGACGCCAGAACCGGTACGAAATTTCCATAATTCCTTGCCAGTCTTGGCATCTACTGCTTTGAACCAGCGATCCATTGTCCCATAAAACACAACGTCACCTGCGGTTGCTAGCGCACCGCTCCAGACTGGAAAACTCTCCTTGATAGACCAAACTGGCTTGGCTGTCAGTGGGTTCCATGCCGTAAACGCGCCGCGATTGCCGCCGGGTCCAGCCTTAATCACCACCTCAGCCCCGACATAAGGCGTACCAGCGATGTAGCCCACTTCTGTACCCATCATGTCCATACAAATATTGTTATGTGGCACATACAGCAACTGCGTGCGTGGTGACCAAGCAGATGGTTGCCAATCCTTGCCACCCGGTGCTGCCGGGCATATATCTTTGACCAGCATGTTCTGATGCGTTTCCTTATCCATGGCAACGACTGGTATACCAGTCTTGAGGTCTACACTTTTAACACTGTTGCTAAAAACAAAGGGTTCAGCTGAAATGACTTCACCGGTAAGCCGGTCCATGAGATACATAAAGCCATTACGATCAGGGTGGATAAGCACATTGCGAACCTTGCCTTTAATAGGGAGGTCAAGCAGCACGCTTTCATTGATGCCGTCATAGTCGTGAGTGTCGTGCGGATTAAACTGGTAAGCCCATTTGGCATAGCCAGTGTCGGGGTTGCGTGCAAAAATGCTGGCTGACCATTTGTTGTCTCCTGGGCGTTGATCCGCATTCCATGTACCAGGATTACTTGTGCCATAATAAATGAGATCAGCCTTGGCATCGTAGGTAATCCAGCCCCACACAGCGCCACCTCCAGTTTTCCAAGCATCTGCTGGCCAAGTTTTAACACCTAAGTCCTTGCCAGATTCAGTTGCATAAGGCGCCTTAAAATCACTGCCTATCAATACATCCTTGTCTGGCCCGTTAGTGTAAGCACGCCAAACAATTTTACCAGTTCCAAGATCAAGCGCAGTCAGCCAGCCTCTTATTCCCATCTCGCCACCGCTATTACCTACAAGTACTTTGTTCTTGACGATGAGCGGTGCCATGGTCATGGTCTCCCCCAAGTTGATGTCGCCAAGCTTGATTTTCCAGATTTCCTTGCCGGTTTTAGCATCCAACGCGATGGTATGATCATCAAGTGTATTAAATACGACCTTGCCGTCAGCAAAGGCCGCGCCGCGATTGACAATATCGCAACATGCCACGCCTTGAGCAGCAAGTGCTGGGTTAGGCTTATAGGTCCACTTAACGGGGCCTCCAGGTTGAGTCAGATCCAGCGCATAGAGTATGTTTGGGTAGGGCGTCACGATGTACATGGTGTTATTTACCACCAGCGGAGCAGCTTCATGCCCATGCAGCACACCTGTAGAGAAGGTCCAAGCCACCTGCAATTTCTTTACATTACTAACATTAATTTGATTATCTTCGCTAAAGCGAGTGCCAGAATAATTTTTTGCCGGCATAAGCCATTGATAATCTTTATTCGATGCGCTGGTCTGCGCGGCATTTGCTATTTGGGTAGTACTAAAGAAAATCAGAGCAAGAAAGCATTTGAATAATGCAATACAAAGATACTTAAATTTACGCTTTAGCTGTTGGAATGAGTAGAAATTGATCACAGTAAAGGCACCCTTTTATTAGCAATAATCCACTATAAATTGCTGTGAACTTCTTTTCTGTACGGTAACGTACACATAATAATATAATGTCAAAGACCAATACCAAAATAACAATAAGTCATCTCCACTTGCAAAGTGTTTGATTTTATTTTCCGAAAATATTACGCAGTCTGATGGATATATTAAGTGTCAATTTATTCAAATCTTCTTTGAAATTTACTAAAAGAATACGCATTTTTCAACCTTAGCGACAGACTGCATTGAGGAAGCTCCATTCATTTATAAAAATCATCGATGGGTTACCCGCTTGCCGCTCGAATCACTTTCCCCATCGTCAAGCCCTGGACAATGATCGAGAACACCACAACTAAGTAGGTAAGGGTTAGCACCAGACTACGCGGGCCGCCAGCCGGCAGAGATAGCGCCATGGCCACCGAAATACCTCCGCGCAATCCTCCCCAAGTGAGTACTGTGACAGCCCCTTTGCCCTGTTTCCTCACCCAGCCAATAGGAATGATGATTCCCGCGACACTCAACCAGCGCGCCAGCAGCACTATTGGTATGGTGAGGACGCCAGCCACCAGCCATTCGCGTTCGATTGGTAGCACGAGTAACTCCAAACCGATCAGTAGAAAGAGAACGACGTTTAGGATATTGTCGACAAGTTCCCAGAAGGTATCCACCTGTTCTCGCGTTTTCTCCGTCATGGCGCATGCGCGTCCCCGGTTTCCCACGAACAGACCTGCAACCACTACGGCGATTGGTGCAGATAGGTGCAAGGCATCTGTTAAAGCATATAAACCCATTGCCAATGCAAGTGTAAGAAGGATTTCGACCTCATAGTTGTCGACTCGTTTAAGCATCTTGTAGGTTACAGTTCCCGCCATCATGGCCAATACCAAGGCACCACCCACTTCCTTGAACAGATGCATTCCTACCACCCCGAAATCGATCGAGAGTCCCTTAGCGGGGCCACCACTGATAACTTCGCTAGGACTGGAGATACTTAAAAGTACGAGAAAGATTGCAACACCCAATCCGTCATTGAACAAGGACTCCCCAGCTACCTGCACCTCAAGCTGCTTGGGTGCACCGACTGATTTCATGATACCCAGCACCGCGATAGGATCAGTCGGTGAAATTAGCGCTCCAAATAACAGCGCATATAGGAATGGAATTTCAAGGCCAAGCCAGCCCAGAAGATGCCACGTCAAACCACCAACGAGGAAGGTGGAAAAGAACGTACCAAGCACCGCGAGCAACGAAATGGGCAGCCATTCGCGCTTTAGATCTTCGATCTTAATGTGTATCGATCCTGCAAATAACAGGAACGCTAGCATGCCATGCAGCAAGACCTGGTTGAAGTCGACCTGCGCGACCAAGTTCGTAGCCTGTTCGTGAAACCCTCCGGCGTAGGGGCCGACAAGGACCAGCAAAAGGGATGCGACCAAGGCCACCAGCATTACGCCGATGGTCGTCGGCAACTTGATATAACGGTAATTGATGTAGCTCGAAACAGCTGCTAGCGAAATCAGGATACTTACTAGAGTAAAGAAGCTCAAAATATCACCCAGTATGTCCCATTATTTCGCTTAAGGGGGCTTCACGGCTCACCCGTGGTAAAGGCTCATACCATCTAAAAGTCTATATCTGCTCACGCCTCATCCCCTCACTATTCATTTCAATGTTGATCACACTCAAAAAGTGTGGAATCAGATTGAATTAATCTAGTTATTTAAGCTTAAAGTTTGTATTTTTTAAAAAATTTTTACATTAGCACATGCTAACTCTCACATGGCACCTACGCTCCCAGAAATTGGCAGGATGATGCCAGTTATATATGAAGCACAACAAGGCGCGGCAAGAAAAACATAAGCGGGCGCAATTTCTTCAGGTTGTGCTACTCTTTTCATATCTGTATTTGCACCAAAAGTCTGAACTTCCTCGATAGATCTGTCTGCAGGATTGAGAGGTGTCCACACAGGACCAGGGGCAACCGCATTCACGCGTATACCCTTGGGCAACAAATTACTGGCTAGCGCCTTTGTGAAGGCATGTACAGCCCCTTTGGTAGACGAGTAATCTAAGAGGTGCTCGCTTCCCCGCAAGCCTGCAACCGAGCCAGTGTTTATAATAGATGAACCCTCTTTTAGATGAGGGATCGTAGCACGTGACATGTAAATGTAGCCGTATATATTAGTTTGAAAAGTCATTTCAATGCGTTCGTCACTAATATCCATGAGACTATCTGCATGTAACTGAAAAGCGGCGTTATTAATTAATATGTCAATTTGTCCCCATTCGTTTAACACCCTATTGACTGCTTCTTTACAAAATGATGACTTGCGAATATCACCAGAGATAAGCAAACACTCTTGACCTTCGGCGGCGACATCAGCAGCAGTCTGCTCTGCATCTTCATGTTCATTCAAGTAAATGATGGCAATTTTGGCGCCTTCTCTGGCAAACAATACTGATATAGCCCTTCCGATGCCGGAGTCGCCCCCTGTCACGATTGCCACCATTTTTGATAGTTTTTTACTACCTATGTAACCAACCGCTTTGTAGTGGGGCTTTAAGGTCATTTCACATTCTAGCCCCGGTTTGTCCAAATGTATCGGTGGTAACGGATTCTCTGGTTGGTCGTATTGGCCTGCCTGCATGGCTTCATTATTGCTATTAACATCAACGTCTTTTGATTTATTTTTTTTATCCTTAAGTCGTTCTTGGTCCAATTGCAATTGGGCTTGTTGCATCATTTGCTGGGTCTTCACAAGAATATCAATCTCGGGATTAACTTTAAGGGTTTTTGAGTGCACTTTTATTTATCCTGATTAATAAAGTTAGAATTTAATCTTTTGATTTCCAATGCCCATCCGATTCATCCTTAACGTATTTTTTCTTAACGGCACTCCATGCAACTTTGTGTGCTCGTTCTTCATCATGCGAATATTCTTCCCAAGCACTATTGAAAGCCGCGAGATAAATTTCTTGACCATGAACTGGTAAATTATTGACTACTCCATCCGGTAAATCTTTTACATTTTTATAAGGCATAACAACTCCATCTTATAAACAAAAAAAATATCTTCAGCTTTTCCAATTAATTAGCCATTCCCCATCCAGTAAATAAAAAATTGAATCACATTTTTCATTGAGTGCTTTAAGAGACAAAATCCCAATCCTAGGGGGTTAATTATATTGATCTCTGTTAATGAGCATCCATAGTCTGATGGTAAGTTTTAAAGGGGAAATCTTTAGATGCACCTTCGGGAGAGCTTGCTAGAAGACGATTAAATTCACTTTTAATCACCTTGTAACACTCGTATGCCTTCAACTCAACGCCAGTTCTGTCGAGCATCTCAATCTTGCCTCGGTTGTAGTGAATCAAACCATCAAGCTGCAAGCGATTTGCGGCTTCTGTCACTCCTTCACGACGTATGCCAAGCATATTGCCGATCTTTTCCTGAGTCGTAGTTAGGTACGGGTTTTTAGTGCTAAGCCTGTCAAAGTTGAAAAGTAACCATCGGCATAGTTGCTGTTCAACGCATTGGTGTCGATTGCAAACGGCTAACTGCGACATTTGTGTCATGAGTGCTTGCGTGTAGCGAAGCAGAAGATGGAATATCGATCCGGAATGTTCAAACTCCTTAATTAACACTCGGGTATTGAGGCGATAGCCAAAGCCTGCAATCTGAACGACCGCCCGACTATTTGTAGTCAATCCGCCAAGAAACAATGAAACACCAAGCATTCCTTCACAACCGACACCTGCAAT
>JBKJPJ010000023.1:0-7252 GCA_046595225.1 Saccharimonadales bacterium (SeqCode) | reverse complement strand
TTGTTGTTTAAGATTTTCGGAACTTGGGACAGTTCTTAATCGCATTATCAATCGGTGTTTTGAGAGAACTTTCTGCATTATCGGTGACCCATATATTATAAGGTTGTCCATTTACTTTGACTAAGAATACTCCTTCTTTAGAATTTCTAACTTCGGTACCAACAGTCTCAGTACTCCTTGTCCCGTTATATACATTCACGAGTTTACAAGAATTGAGAAGTTGGGTTGCATAATTTATGCTTATACTCTCATTCTTGTTAGCCTCTATTTTCTTCTGTATTTGAGCATGTTTTGGAGCGTTTATATGGTTTTCATAGATTCTTGTGCCAAATTCATAACCTAAACCGATAACACTCAGCACTATAGAGATTAAAACTGCAAACTTAACAGTTTTGGCTACTTTTTCACCATTTCTTCTTAATCTACGAATTCTTAGGAAGCTAATTAATAACAGTCCAATAACTATGGGGGACAAAAATATAGCAAAAACTATTCCATAACCAGTCTCAGCTTTACCACTAAGTGCTCCTGCAACTATATCTGCAAGAATGAGTCCAAGAACATTAATAGTGACATTTATTGTTAAAATGAGAATTATAAGTAGGGGCAGGTTTAGTTTATTGGACTCATTGACAACTAGTTGTGACGCAGCGACAGGATTTTGTTGAACAGATGGAGGTAGTGGTTGGCCTGATTTTAGGCCAGTAGATTCGTTATTACTGTTTGGCTCTTGAATGTTTTGATTATCCATTTACAGGATTATATCAAATGGTTAAGTAAAATGCTTATGCTTGGTAGCGGGGGGAGGACTCGAACCTCCGACCTTGTGGTTATGAGCCACACGAGCTGCCACTGCTCTACCCCGCGGTATTACTATTCAAGGAACAGTGCGTTTTAAGCTCAATAATCATATCAAACAGGGGTAGACAAGTCAACGCTGACGATGAAAGAAAAAGTCCATCCACGTATTAAAGTTCTGTTGGTAAAACGGCTTAGCGGGTGCTGTATTAAATTGGGCGTCATTCTTAGGCAAGTCTACGGTGTGCGCTAAGGCAACGTTTTTGGGCACAAGCAGCACTTTTTCACCGGGAGCGGCTTTGCCAAACTGGCGGCGAGCCGTCAACTCCTGATATTGATCAGTATTGTAATACTGATTCCTAAGCTTGAGATTGTTATTTTGCAACTCGCTGACCTTATTCTGCTGCTCTATTTTAGAAACCTGCTTTTGCAGATCATAGTTAGTCTGTATGACCGTCACCGTACTCCAACTCACTAATAAAACCAGCACTGCAAAGGCCGCAAATCCAATAATTCGAATATCTTTAACTTGGCGGGCAACCCGGCCAACCTGTGGATGTTTATGAATAGTTTTTATTTTATCAAGCATACGCTTATTATATTCTATCAAATTGGTGACCTTTATTTGTCTTATAGCGCATCATCAATAGTTCATATAGTTGTTATTCTTAAATAATAGGGTATGCTAGCGTCAATAACATTGTAGAGGAAACTGCATGAGCACTGTAGGTAATAGCTTCGATCTTCCAAATACCCCGGCCGAACTCGCAGTAATGCGTGCCGAACAAAGTTTTTCAAATGATTTGGACATAACGCTAGATGACGAACGCCTGTTAGCAGAATTAGATTATGCTGCCGATGAACTTGGATTCACCAATTCTAGTTATTTTGTAGAGTCGGGTAGAGCTTTAATTGTAGCCGCGAGCTTTGAGGCAAGCCAACCGGTGACTTACACAAATTTTTTTGGATTAACTTTTGAGGGACGATTTGCTACTTTCTCTAAGGTACATATCGGGCGCTTTATCGGAGGGCAAAGTGTTAGGGCAGTTTGCCTGACCTTCGATGATGTGACTCTCTTGCCATATTTTGATAAAACCGATGAAGGCGATCTACTGCATATACCTGTATTAGCTGTTGATTCTATGGAACTAACCTAGTAATAAACTAGTCGATCTATAATTCTGTAGATATCAAATTCTAAAACTAGAAAAGAAATTTTACTATTTCTAACTGGTGGGGGTGGATGGAATCGAACCATCTACCAAGACGTTATGAGCGTCCTGCTCTAACCGATGAGCTACACCCCCGTGAATAATGAGTAGTTATCGGCATATAACAGGGATGAGTATAGCAGATTACCCCAGCAATGCGAGTAGCTGATCGGCACTTTGGGCGGCCATCAGTTGTTCGCGCAGTTCTTTGGCTCCGTCAAAGCCGTTTATATAGATCTTACAGAACTTGTTAAGGGTATGTAGCTTACGCTCCCCCTTAGCCCAGGTTCTAGCAAACAGCTCTACGTGCTTGCGGTACAGGGCTATTTTTTGGTCCCTCGTATACTCTGCCCACGGACTCTTAGCTGCAAACGTAAATGGATCATCAAACACGCCGCGGCCAATCATGATGCCATCTAAGCTGTATTCAGCAGCCAGCTCTAAACCATGTTGCCGATCTCGAACATCGCCATTACCAACAATTAAGGTGGCAGGGAAGAGGGAATCGCGCATTTTGCGGATCTGCCCAATGGCATCCCAATGTGCAGGAACTTTAGACATTTCTTTGGCTGTACGTCCATGTATAGTTAACATGTTAAGTGTTTGTCCAAGTAGAAACTCATGCCAACTAAAATCGATCTCACGAGTACCCAGCCTGGTTTTGACGCTAACAGGGAAGTCATCACCGGCGGCTTCCCTGGTGGCTTGAATCATCTCCCCTGCTAGTTCCCTGTTATCTATCAGAGCTGAACAGAGGCCGTTTTGTACCACGTTCTTGACTGGGCAACCCATATTCAGGTCCACACCCGCAAATCCCATTTTTTTAAGCTCTAAGGTCGTTTTATAAAAATTCTCGGGTTTGCGTCCCCAAATTTGCGCAATTAACGGCTGCTCTTTAGCCGTAAACCGTAGTTTAGGCATCAGCTTTTCCCTGCCCGGGCTTTGCAAGCCATCGACGTTCACAAACTCTGTAAAATACAGGTCTGGTGCAGCACATCCGACTACTATTTGGCGAAATACGGTGTCGGTAACATCGTCCATAGGGGCTAGAACAAAAAACGGCTTAGGTAGTTGGCTCAGCGTCATTTTTTGTTTCGGCGGTAGCAATGGCGGCATCTAGAAATGGTTGATATTTTTGGAGTTCACGCCAGGCATCCCTGCTGGATTGACGGGCGATGACTCCCCTGCGCCGTGCATATTCGCTACTCATATTGGTATAACCAATCCAATGTTTTATACGATGGCTATTTGAACCATACAATTGGTACTGCAATGTCATTGAAGCTCGTTCGGTTTTTTCTTCATCCCATTTAAACGTTCCGGCGGCTGCATTTAAAGCTTCTAAAATAGAATAGTGCGTATATTCCCGAAGCGCAATAATATTACTGCGCTTATAGTGAGCAAAGTTGCCACTTCTTAACTCCCCGGCAAAGGCTTGCAATAGCCTGCCTTGTAATAAAAGACTCTCTTGAGTTTTACGTATTTTTTCAATACGGGCAGTGAGTTCATGGCCGGCAGCTCGCATACCAATAGCTTCAACTTTTAACTTATCTGGGTCATCTTCATGTGCCGCCCGAGCCCCAACATTAGCATGTTTGGCCAGGTCAGACGGGCTGCGGGCTAAAACTTTAAATTGAGCAGGTGGAAACACTACTCCTTTATAGGCGGGCGCAACATCCCTCCCGTACGGGTTAACATACAGGCCAGAATTAATTGTATTAGGGGTTAATACCCTAATGTCACGTTCAGTTACTTCACTTTGGTCTGGCTGTAATAATTCACCAGCAATTTTGATAATCGTACTGGCGGCAATTCTACGATCTGGATAGACAATTTCTAAAGCACCAACTTCTGGGACATTCCCTAAATCAAATTGTTCTTGTCCAGATATTGCTGGACGGACTGTTCTTACCACACTAGCCTCACTTTGCTGACTTATAAATTCCGAGGAATCTTCGCTAAACTCTCTCTGGCACCCGCAACACCTGCTTTGCCTATGGCTTTCACTTCAGGAGATAAATGCATAACTTCTTGATGATAACCGGGATTCAGATCACCCTCAAAAGCATCGCCCTTATACGGTTTAGGAGTTGCTATATCGCTTGGTTCTACCCATATTCTTTCGGTTTCCTCATCTTCACCAGGCAATAATTTCATACTATGGGGTACTTCAACCATCACTCTGGCTGCATCTTCAAAACGAAGTTGGCTGGTGCCAGGGACAAATTCACCTACATCCAAGAGTGCCTTATCAGAGACACCACGTTCTTGCTCAAGGCGAAGGCGATCAAAGACGTCGTTAGGAATGCTGGATATATCTTCTGCCATAATCCATGTACTATACCACAGTTATGCTTAATTTGCAATGACTGTTCGCTTGTGGACTATTCCCAACGGAAAACGCGGAAAGCTACTGCATAAATCACAATCAGCCAGGCAAATAACAGACCCAGCTGGGGACCCAGGTCTACCAGATGCTTGCCCTCCGTTGAAATCAAACGAATACCATCAATAACTGGGGTCAAAGGCAAAAAAGCTGAAACTTTTTGTAGCCATTCAGGCATCAAGAACCGCGGGAAAAAAGTGCCAGACAAAAACAGCATCGGGAAAACCACAATATTAGACAGCGGAGCAGCTTGACGTTCATTACTTGCCCAGCCACCAATGGCCAAACCTATGCCCAAAATAACCACGATACTCAGCATTATGTACAAAGCTAGTTCAAAGATATTACCCACTAAATTCAAGTGGAAAATAGTGATAGCTACGGCGAACTGGATAATAATCGAGACCATGCCTACCACCGTTTGAGAAATGGCGTTAGAGGTAAAATACTGCCAGACTTTAAGCGGAGTGGTGTGTAAACGGCGCAGAACCCCTTGCTTTTTGAGCTCTGGAAAAACATTAACCGGACCAAACACGCCTAATCCAATAATACTAAAGCCCAAAAGCCCGGCAAAGACGTAGTCGAACTGGCTAAGAGATTGCTGCTGAACCTGTTTTGTGGTGACCTTAAACGGTTCCTGGACGGCAACAAATCTTCCATTTATAACTTTGAATTGCTCTTGTACTACCGATGCAAGCGTACGGCCGGCTTGTTCATTATTTTGGGTATATAACACCTGAGCCTGGCCGGAAGGAGTGCTCTCGCCGGGTTTTTGTTGCCCAAAGTCAGCTGGTAATACAATGGTAGCGTCTACCTGGCTGCGTTTCATTTTTTCATTAGCTTTGGCTTGATTCGTTGCTTCCTTATTGATTTTAAGCACTTTTTGCTGCTTGAGCTGGCTTACAAATTCCTCAGAAAACTTACTTTTTGACTGGTTCAAAATAGCGACTTTAAAGGATACGTCGCTGTTCTTGCCAAAAATCCCGCCAAAAACAAATAAGAATATCAAAGGAAATAAGAAGATGAAAAACAGCGCCAAACGGTCACGAAAAGCCCGGCGAATCGCTACTTTGGAGAATACCTTAACGGGCATCAGGGATTTCTTGAAATTACTCATAATTTACTCCTTTAGCCCCTCTCCGGTGAGATCTATAAATACATCTTCCAGGTTAGCCTGCTCAACATGCTGGGCTTTAGTAAACCCCCGTTTAAGCAATTGCTGGACTAGTTTTTTGGGGGTGTCTAACGCTATAATCTTGCCGTTATTCATTATGGCTACCCGGTCACATAACACTTCGGCTTCTTCCATATAGTGGGTGGTCAACAGAACAGTGGTGCCTTTTTTCCTAATATCGAGTACTAAATCCCAGAGGTGCCGGCGGGCTTGAGGGTCTAAGCCGGTAGTCGGTTCATCCATAAAAAATACTTTGGGCTGGTGCACCAAGGCAGCAATAATACTAAATCGTTGTTTTTGACCTCCTGAAAGGCTTTCTACGAAGCTGTTGGCTTTGTCGGACAGACCCACTTCAGCTAAAAGTTTTTTGGCATTAACTTTTTGACCGTAAATAGAAGCGAATTGCTCCAATTGTTCAGTAAGTTTAACTTTATCCATGAAAGCCGGGCTCTGGGGCTGCACACCAATGATTTGCTTGATAGATTGCGGATCTTTGGCAACATCAATACCGTTTACCAAAGCAGTACCGTTGTCTATTTCTCGTAAGGTTTCGATCATTTCCAGTGTAGTTGTTTTACCAGCTCCATTAGGCCCTAGAATGCCAAAAAATCTCACCAGACTGAACAGAGAAGCTAATGCCATCAACGGCAACTTTGTTATCATAGGACTTTTTGAGATTCTTGACCTCTAGAATTGTGTCTGTCATTCCCTTACTGTATCAAATAAAGCTTAACGCGTTAAGCAAAAAATTACATTCGCTTCAGGATACCATCCTCTTAATGATTACATTAGCCAAGATACATAATTTAATGCTCAGACGAAGACTCCCCTATGCAAACACCTACTCATTGAAAATGGAACCTGTGAGAAAAATTAACAGAGACAAAAAAACTCACGGGTTCCATTATATGAGGGTTGCAAAAAAACATAATAGTGAGACCGTCTACGGTCAGGTCTGTGTAACGGTCAAAGCAGATAATAAGCAGATACTCAGCAGACATCAAAAAAACATAAAAAAACCGCCCTGAGCCATTACGGCCCAAAGCGATCGAATTTCTTTTTTAGTACCTTATTTGCGCTTGACGGTAAGGAAACCGTTGCGTGGATTTTCGTTTACCATGAAACCATCGGGCAAATCGCTTGCCTCTGGACGATCGTCTTTACTGAAATAGTAAATTACCTGTTGTTTGCCTCCGCGCAGTGTGACTGACTTAGAGTTCAAGTAATAAGTTACCCCTTTTGAGTTTGTGTGCTTGTAAGCCATTGCTACAATCTCTCCCTCTCTTGAATTAGTTATGGTACTCCTACCATACTCTTGAGGCTTTTGGATTGTCAACCCTGTGGAGATAGTTTTACAACTATCTAATATTCCAGATACGATCTCCTTGCACCTTAATACGCTTATGTATTACACTAGCATTTGTATATAAGCAATTTCTAACATGCGAAAAAGGTGGTTTTTACACTATGGACTGGATGAATCGTGGCACACGCCCAAACCCAACAACTAATACGGACGGCACTTCTCCGTCTGCTTCAAGTAGTAGCACAATAACGCACAAACACGAGAGCGATAAACTCACAAAGTTGTTCCATATCAGCTCTATAATCTTATTGTTTTCTGCCACCATTTTGGCAGTGGCACTGTTATTCTCTTTAGTTTTTAGTAAAGACAACAAAGAG
>JBKJPJ010000021.1:0-2971 GCA_046595225.1 Saccharimonadales bacterium (SeqCode) | reverse complement strand
GCGGCGTAATGTGGCCGCCGCTGCCGCCGCCGGTTAGCAGGATTCTCATAGCTTCTCCCTTCTTCCCCTTCAAGTGCAATCGTATAGGTGGTATAGCGTGAAATATTAAAAACTAGCCCGATAATTCCCATAACAAAGATTATACTGGTACCACCGTAACTTATGAATGGTAAGGTTATTCCTTTTAACGGCAGTAATCCGGTCATGGCCCCTATATTAATCAAGGCTTGCGTGCTGAGCCAGGCCAGTATTCCAGCCGTAAGCAACCGAGTTTGAGGGTTGGGAGCCCGAGCCAGAATGTTTTTTAGGCGGCTGAACAACGCTAAGAATAGACAGATTAAAATAGTGACTCCCAAAAAGCCAAACTTCTCGGCAAAGATAGCAAAAATTGAATCGTTGGCTGCTTCGGGAAGATACCCGTAGGCCTGCACACTGTGTGCCAGCCCTTTACCAAATACGCCCCCTGAACCAACTGCTATTAAGGCTTGGCATGCCTGGTAGCCCACGTTCAAGCAGTCCTGTTGAGGATGCAAAAACGTTAATAAGCGATCACGCCGGTAGGCACTTGTTGATACGGCTAATATGACCCCAATGAGTACTATGCCACCAATCATAGCTACCCGCTTAAGGGGCAACCCGGCAATATAGCACATAGTAGCCATCATCATCACGATAACTCCGGTGGATCCTAGATCACTCTGTAAACCGGCCACTACAAAACCGATCACTAAGAATGCTATAAGCAGCGGTTTGAAGGTCTGTTTAAAATTATCCAATTGCCCAGAACGAATCCGTTCCGCCAGGAAGAAAGCCAGCCATATTAGTAACGCAAACTTAATGAGTTCTACTGCCTGGAAAGATAAGCCGCCGATTTGTATCCATCGATAAGCGCCGTTGACCCGTTCGCCAAAAAAACGCACGGCCACGGCAGCGGTTCCGGCAGCCACAATAAGCGGTTTTTCCAGATGACGCCAACTATTCAAAGGTACGGCTGCGGTGACTCCAAAAACAACTAACCCCAGTAAAATAGCAATAATCTGCTTGCTGGTGTAATAATTGTCGCTTACGTGCTTCTGAGCCCCTAGGCCGGGACTTATAGAATAAATGCAAATTAGCCCAATCGAGAGCAAAACAAGGCTTAGGATGATCAAGATGTAGTCAGGACGATGACGGCGCTGGGTAGCACCTCCCCGGCTCAGAATTGCGGGCTGCCTGCGGGATAGAGTTTGGCGGAACGGGTTAGACACGGCTAGTTTCTCCCGACAAGAAACAGGATCAGGCCGATTACTCCGGCTACTTGACCGAGTATCCAAAAACGCATCGTTACTTTGGTTTCTGGCCAGCCACTTGCCTCAAAATGGTGGTGGATAGGTGCAATCTTGAATATTTTTTTGCCATGTCGTAATTTTTTAGAAAAAATTTGCAGTGCCGATGATCCTGCTTCGGCTACAAATACAATGGCAATTACCGGCAGTATCACCACGGTATTAGTAAGCATGGCGACTACACCTAAGGCTGTTCCCAGAGCAAACGAACCGACATCTCCCATAAAGAAGCGGGCTGGAAACACATTAAACCAGGTGTAGCTCAGTAACGTTCCTACAATGGTCATACAAAAGGCTGCCACTCCATAGCGCTGCTGAATAAAAGCAATTACCGTGTAGGCGCCAAAAGCACTGGCGCAGAGCCCACCTGCTAATCCATCCAGCCCATCAGAAATATTAACCGCATTAGCAGTAGCTACAACCACCAATACAAATAAAGGAATTATCAGCCAGCCAATGGTGAGCTCACCTGCTCCAGGAATATGGATACTATTAACATCTAACTTAGCATAAAAGAACCAGCCGCCTATCAGGGCTACTAGCGTCGTTAAACTGAGCTTCAGTTTGGTAGATAGGCCAGCTACCCCCAGCCCCGAGCCTCGAATATTTATAACATCATCCAGCAAACCGACGCCCGCGGCCCCCACAAATGCAGCTAACGGCAGCCAAGTTTCCGGACGGCTGAGGTTAAAAAACAGCGTCACTAAACTAACCGATAGTACAAAAACCAGCCCAGCCATGGTAGGTATATGACGTTTATGCTTTTCGGCGTGCAACCGGTTAAAAACGGTGGCCGTCTCGCCGGTGGTAGCAGTTTGCCGCGGCTTCTTCCAGAATTCTTTCTGATATGCCAACGTGGTATACAAAGGTGTAATCAGCATACTCAGAAAAAACCCGAGCGAACCTAATAATAAGATCCTGATGACGGTGTTTGTTTCGACGACAATGTTTATTACTTGGCTCATGCGCTTTATCCCTATTATACGCCTATGATTGCGGCGCGACGTTAAAATTATTTATCAAACTCATAACCAGCCGTGAAAAAATTGGTGCGGCTGCCCCCGCTCCGGCATAGCCGCTAATATGAGGTTCATTTACCCGCACAAAAATTACATAGCGGGCATTTTTGCCGCCAAGAAATCCCATAAAGGTACCATTGAAGCGGTCTTCGTAATATCCGCCACCGGCTTTGGTAATTTCAGCGGTGCCTGTTTTACCGCCAACACTGTAGCCTGCTGGTAATTGCGGCAACTGGTAGAGCGCGTGATTCTTCTGCACCACATATTCCATCAGCGTCGTTACAGTGCTGCCTGTCTCTGGTTTAACGACATTTTTTTTAATAATCTGCGGCTTAATACTATTTTTAATTCCCTGACTACTGATAGTCTGGTCTACTAAATGCGGTTTGTAGTAAGTCCCCCCGTTCACCACGCTGCCCAGCGCACTAGCCATCTGTAACGGCGTAGCACTCATTCCTTGGCCAAATGCGGTATTGGCATACTGCAGGTTGAGGCCGAAACCCTTATTAGGGTCTGGTATATTGCCGGATGCTTCATAGCCCTGCTCTATCCCGGTGAGTTTTCCGAACTGATAATGATCTACCAGGTAATCATGCCAAGCATTTCGAGCCTTAGGGTTGATCTGCC
>JBKJPJ010000125.1:0-2773 GCA_046595225.1 Saccharimonadales bacterium (SeqCode) | reverse complement strand
TATACCGACCAACTACTCCTGGACGACGCGGCATGACCACTCAGGACATGTCCGAGATTACTACCAAAAAGCCTTTAAAGTCTTTGTTAGTTGTAAAAACTCAGAACAGTGGACGTAACAACCAGGGTCGCATAACAGTACGTCACCGTGGTGGCGGTGCGCGTAAGTTTTACCGCTTAGTCAATTTCAAGCTCGAACCAGGCACCAACGCAGTTATAGAACAAATAGAATATGACCCTAACCGTAGCGCACGTATTGCTCGTATCAAAGATCAAACGGGGGAATTCCACTACGTATTAGCCGCTAAAGGTATGAAAGTCGGTCAAAAAATAGCCAGCGGCGAAGAATCAGCAGTTGAAATGGGTAACCGTTTGAAACTTAGTAATATTCCCGTAGGAAGTGTTATTTATGCAATTGAGTTACAAGCCGGACGCGGTGCACAAATGGTTCGGAGTGCCGGTGCTAACGCGCAACTGATGGCTAAAGACGGTGATTATGCGCAAGTCCGTTTGCCCAGCGGCGAAGTGCGCGCAGTGCATGTTGAATGCATGGCAACTATCGGAAGCGTTGGTAACGAACAACATCAAAACATTAAAATTGGAAAAGCTGGACGTAATCGTCTTAAAGGTAAACGACCATCTGTTCGTGGTGTGGTTATGAATGCTGCCGATCACCCGCATGGTGGTGGTGACGGTGGTAAACATGGTATTGGTGGTGGTAAGAATCATGGTTCTGCACCTAAGACACCTTGGGGCCAAAAGACACTTGGCTTTAAGACTCGTCGCCGTAAGGCCAGTAGTAAATTTATTATCAAAAACCGTCATCAGGCGAAGAGGAGATAGGGTATGAGTAGATCACTTAAAAAAGGACCCTTTATAGATCCGAAACTCGCCAAAAAAGTGGCTGCTTTGGGAAATGAAGACCGCACCATCATCAAGACATGGGCTCGGGCCTGTACTATTTCGCCAGATTTTGTTGGCAAAACTATTGCAGTTCACAATGGCAAAGTTCATGTACCGGTATTTGTTACCGAAAATATGGTTGGTCACAAACTTGGTGAGTTTTCTCCAACCCGTAAGTTCCGTAGCCACGGTGGTAAGCTCGCGAAAGGTAAAAACTAGGATTTATTATGACAGTTAAAGCAGAAGCAAAAGGCGTAAGAATGAGTCCTCGTAAAATTGGCGTGGTCGCTAGTTTGGTGCGTGGACGAACTGTGGCTGATGCTTTAGTGATTTTGGAGCACACCCCCCGACGTGCCGCTTTACCCGTAATAAAAGTTATTAAAAGTGCCCGGGCCAATGCAGATTACAATCACAAGTACAAACCGGACACGCTGACTATTAGCGAAATTCACGTTGTTCCCGGGCCACGCTTTAAGCGTTTTCGTCCAGCCGCGCACGGTCGGGCCTTACCTTTTCAGAAGCGAACCAGTCATATCCGCGTAATTGTAGATGGTGAGAAGCGTGTTCCTAAAAAAGCCGCCGAAAAGACGAGCAAACCAATAGCAACGGCAACAACCAAGAAAGTTGAGGCAAAGTAATGGGCCAAAAAGTTAATCCAATCAGCATGCGGCTCCAGGTCAACAAGAATTGGCGGAGTAAATGGTTTGCTAATAAGCGCGACTATCCCAAGTTCTTAACACAAGACCTAGCCGTGCGGCGCATGATAGATAAAAAGCTTGGTTCACGGGCAGCCATCAACCAGGTAGATATCGAACGCTCTCCTAACTTAATCTCGGTAACTATTACTACCGCCAAAGCCGGTGTCGTTATTGGCCGGGGTGGAACCGGTGCCCAGGAGTTAAAAGCTACTATCGAAAAGATCTATAGCATTCCAACCAGAGTTAATATTGAAGAAATCAAAAAACCGGAAATGTACGCTAAGCTCGTAGCCGAGAACATTGCTCATCAATTAGAGCGACGTATATCATTCCGTCGGGCTATGAAATCGTCAGCAGCAGCCACAATGCGAGCTGGTGCAAAAGGCGTTCGGATCGAGATTGCCGGCCGTTTGGGTGGCGCAGAAATGTCCCGCCGCGAAAAAGAAGTCCAGGGTAGCGTACCACTACACACTATTCGGGCTGATATCGATTTCCATAAAACTACTGCGGCCTATCCAGGTTCGGGCCTTATTGGTGTGAAAGTATGGATTTACAAAGGCGAGGTAGATTGACATGTTAATGCCAAAGCGAACCAAGTACCGAAAGGTGCGGAAGGGCAAAATCCGTGGCGTTGCTACAAGGGGCAACAGCATTGCGTTTGGCCAGTTTGCTTTACAGTCCACCGAAGGTGAGCGAATTACATCGCGTCAAATTGAAGCATCCCGTCAGGCGATGACTCGTTACATAAAGCGAGGTGGTAAAATTTGGATTCGGATTTTCCCTCACACTCCCGTAACTCGTAAGCCTCAGGATGTAAAGATGGGAAGCGGTAAAGGTAATCCAGAATTTTTTGTAGCTAAAGTAAAACCGGGGACTATATTATTCGAGATGCAGGGTGTTACCGAAGAAGTCGCCCGTGAAGCAATGCGGTTGGCCAGTCATAAACTACCGGTTAAGACTAAATTTTTAGTTAAGGAGGAGTTATGAAAATTACAGATATTCGTAAACTTACTACTACTGAATTAGCTAAAAATAGTTCCAACTTACGTGATGAGATTGCCGAAACCCGCCGCCGTATTCATTTAGGAGAAGTTCAGAATATTCGTATCCTGCGAGCCAAGCGCAAGGATCTAGCCCGTATGTTGACCGTTCTTGGCGAACAATTACAAAAGG
>JBKJPJ010000122.1:0-10029 GCA_046595225.1 Saccharimonadales bacterium (SeqCode) | reverse complement strand
CTACGGCTAAATTACCGACTAAAAAGTAATGGCGCGAGTGGATTATTACAAACGCTCAATAAAATTAGCCTAAAGTAATATCTGCAGAAAAGAAAAAAGCCCTACAAGCTAAATACTTGTAGGGCTTTTTAATTGGCGGTGCTGCAAGTCAGGGACAAGATTGTCTCACATCACACAATCCTGCTAACAGGGAAATTTACAGGGTATATAACTAAATATCACTACTAAACTCTGTCAATATCACTCCCCTACCCCTTACATACTAGTTCTATAGCAATACTTAAATAATAGGATCAGGGAATAACAGGGAATTTTTATATATACGAATAATTTCTTAAATTTGTTATTTAACAAACAAGCTAACTGTCAAAAATGTCCCCAAATAAATCTTACACTTTTTGGAATAAAGAGAGGTTTTAAGGTGTTCGTTAAAAGCAAGTAACTCTATATCGACCCGCTGTTTCTGATTGATATATCGCTGATTGCATTTTTAAGTAATTAATGAATACTTTTTGTTTCATGCCTAAATATCGCAATACCTATGCTAGGGGTGCTTCGGTGTCAGTAGTCACCGGAATCAAAAGTATAGCCCAACTGATCAAGAATCTTTTGTCCAATAAATCTAGTTAAAAAAACCGCTTGTTCTGTTTTACTGCTTAGGTCTTTTACCATCATTAACTATTCATAATCATCCAATTCTTTGTTAGACAAGGAATTTAGTCGCCTTTGTCGAGTGGATGATTTTCCCGAAAGACTCTCGCTGTCTGTGGCTTGATGAATAGTGCCAAGACCTCTGGGTGAGCTGCACGAATTTCACGCTCAATGATAATCACCGAATTTTCAATCTGAGGCGTACGTAAGTCATCGGAAAATTCTATGCTAACTGCAGCCAGAATCTGGTCTGGCGAGAGCTGTACCGTCAGTACGCCATTCGCCCGCGAGGTCTGGACTATATTTGTCTGCTATCCTCAATATCGAATCGCTAAGAGCTTGATCCGCACGCTCCCCGAGCAGTAGACTTTTGCTTTCCTTGGCCAGCAGCGCAGCTGTGCCCGCTAAAAGCAATCCTATCAATATCGACGCGAACCCATCGAGAATGGGCAAATTGAAATAGGTGGCTGCGAAAGTTCCAAAGGCTGCCAATAGAATACCGATGAGTGCGGCAGTGTCCTCTACCAGCACCATGAAACAAGGAGGATCTTTGCTGCGGCGAAAAGCTTCGTAATAGCCCAAATTCCTCTTTGCAACTTTAAATTGCTGAAGGGCTTTTAACCAAGAAACACCGTCGAAGACAAAGGCCAAGGCAAGCACCACATAGTTCACCAGTGGATCATTGATAGCCTCCCCATACAACATGTGGAGTACTCCCTCGTAAATCGAAACTCCAGCGCCCAGTGCAAACACAAGAAGTGAGACAATGAAGCTCCAGAAATAGAGTTCACGCCCATATCCTAAAGAATGCTCGGGGTCAGCGTGTTTCCTAGATTGGCGCATACCGTAAAGTAGAAGAACTTCATTGCCAGTATCGACAAAAGAATGGACAGCCTCGCTGAGCATCGCGGAACTTCCAGTCCAAGCGGCTGCACCTGTCTTGGTAAAGGCAACCAGTAGATTGCAAATCAGCGCCACATAGACAATCTTCTTTGTAGATGAATATACTGAAGTACCTTTTAGGCCCATTCAACAATTACTTTAATATGAGGCTTATTGCTTGAGCTTCGAAACGTCCAGCACTCAAATGAGCTGGAGCCTCGTTGATCTGCTTTAGCATGATAACGGATGGGACTAAATTGTCTATTGGCATAAGCCTCTTACTTAAAAAGGAAATGTTAATATAAAAGTTGCATGCATATTAAAAGGCAGTTTGCGCAATTCGATACATACAGTCTGTGCGTTGCCGAACAGACCGTATGCCATGCATTGAGCAGAATTTTAGTGTACATAGAATGACCTAAGTAGTTGGACTCAAAACCAGTCTCACGACGAAGTAGTACTTGTCATTTTCTTCGCCCAAGCCACCTCAACCCTGAACCTGATAGTCAATAGTAAGTATGCCTCCATCTTCGAGTCTTTGGCTTTGATCGACTTATTCAAATTTGAGCATTACGCTACACTAGAAAATTATCCGTTCAATTTTCTAACTTTGCCAAAAGTATATGGTCAGAACCATAATCTTACGCCCAAAAGAATCTGCTGATCAGATACTGGTTGCCCAGCCGCTCGGACCATGTCACCAGTAGTACCAAACTTGTGTCCCCAGCCGTAGCCAATATAGGGAGCAAACTTACGGCTGAACTCGTAGCGCAAGCGGAAGGTCAATGAGGCATCAGAAAGGCCTGCACCGAGACTCCGTTGCGGGTCTGCACGACCGTAGGCATTCATGTCAAGCTCGGGTGTGAGAATCAACTTCTGGGTGAGCAACCAGTCTTGCGCAGTTTTTATTCGCAACGCACTCCGTCCCGAAGGCCCCGCGTAAACAGTTGCCTCGAATTCGAACTCGTAGGGTGCAATGCCCTGCAAGCCAAAAGCTGCCCAGTTTCGGGTGGGCTCAGTGCCAAAGTCATGACGCATGCCGGCCATCAGGTTCCAGAACGGGCTTATTGCGTGGCCCCATAGTGCTTCGACATCACCTTCCTCGATCTTTCCTTTGCTTCGACTGCCCTCGCTGCGAACCCAGAGTTTGTCTAGGTTGTGACCGATCCAGAAGCGGCCGTCCCATAGTTGACTGTTCACACCGTCGCTGCTGTATGCACTTTCAAGATTATCGAGTTGTACTTTGGCTAGTAACGGATCGTCGTGAATGCGCAAGTTCACGCCATAGGCGTCATAGTCATTCGGAGCGGCGCCGTCGCTGGTCGGCAAGCTACCAATTGGCGGTGCCTTGGAAGCGTCCTGTTCATGACTCATGTCCATGCCGGCCATATTCTGCATGCTATCCATGTCGACTGCCTTAGCCATGCCTGGCTTTGAGACGTCGTGCTCCATCGTTATTGGCTGGCTGGCCTTAGTCGTGCTGGAAACCATTGTCGGTTGATCGGATTGCGCTACAGCCCATGACGAACTACTTAACAAGACCAGCGCAATGGCTATGGGGTAAACAGTAGGGCGAATGCGGATCCTGATCTGTTTCGTGGTCATCGTTTCGTTCCTCATGCTACCACCACCGCGCGAAACATGCCTGCGTCCATGTGATAGAGCATATGACAGTGATAGGCCCAGCGTCCGCGGGCGTCGGCATTAACCAGATAACTGATTCGCTGTGCCGGTTGCACATTGACCGTGTGCTTGCGCACCTGGAACTGACCCTGAGCGTTTTCTACCTCACTCCACATGCCGTGTAGATGAATCGGATGATTCATCATCGTGTCATTTATCAATACGATACGCAGCCGCTCACCATAGTGGAAAAGAATCGGCTTAGCTTCAGAATACGGCACGCCGTTGAACGACCACATGTAGCGTTCCATGTTGCCAGTCAGGTGCAATTCAATCTCGCGGATAGGCTCGCGCAAGTCGAGTGGTCCACCAATCGTATGCAGGTCGGCATAGGTCAATACCCGTCTGCCGTTGTCACGAAGACCTGCGCCGGGATCGTCGAGCGCTGTGGACGCAATCTGGGTGATCTTGGTGTTCATCGGGCCGTATTCGGTGGCGTAGTGATGAGGAATCTTCACCGTCTTACTATTGCTCATACCTTTCATACTGCCCGTATCCATACCACCTGCTGCCAGGCCGGTCATCTTCGACATGTCCATCCCCATGTCGGCCATGCTTAGGCTTGGTATCGGGTCCATTGGCGGAATGTCGCCATGCATGCCTGCGCGCGGTGCCAAGGTGCCGGCTGCGTAGCCACTAAGGTCGATCGCTTGTGCGAAAATGGTGTAGGCGCGGTCGTCGCTGGGACTAACAATCACATCCAGAGTTTCCGCCACTGCGAGACGAAATTCGTCTATTGACACCGGCTCCACGTCTTGCCCATCTGCGGCAACCACGGTCATCTTGAGGCCGGGAATCCGTACGTCGAAATAAGTCATGGACGAGGCATTGACGAATCTTAGACGGACCTTTTCGCCGTGCTGAAACAACCCAGTCCAATTGCCTTCTGGAGTTACTCCGTTTGTCAGGTAAGTGTAGGTGTAACCGGTCACATCGGAGAGGTCACGTGGACTCATGCGCATGCGATTCCAGGTCATCCGCTCTTTCCAGGCACTAGCGAAGCCTTCCATCCCGGCCTGCTTGAAGATTTCCGGTGTGGTCGGTTCGGTGCGGCTGTAATAACTACTCATTTTCTTTAGGTTAGCAAATACCTGCTCGGGATCGCTATCGGTCCAGTCGGACAGTACCACGACGTGTTCGCGATTGCTGGGAAAGCGTTCGGCCTCGCGTGGCTCAATCACAATCGCACCGTACAGCCCGGTCTGCTCCTGGAAGCGGGTATGACTGTGATACCAGAAGGTGCCAGACTGCTGCACCTTAAAATGGTACTGGAAGGTTTCGCCAGGCGCAATCCCTTGATAGCTTAACCCTGGCACACCATCCATGTCAGCTGGAAGTATCATACCGTGCCAGTGGATCGAGGTGGACACGTTCATCCGGTTGGTGACATTAAGGGTCACCGTTTCGCCTTCGCGCCAATACAGTGTCGGCGCCGGTATTTGACCATTAATGATGGTGCCTATCGCATTCTTTCCGGTGAAATTCACCGGTGCCTCGGAAATGTCGAGATCAAAGGTGGTGCCGCGCAGTACCGATGGCGAATGACGCAAACCTGCGCTTAAAAAAGAACTTAATCCTTTAGCCAAACCCACGGCGGGAATCAGACCTGCCAGCACGCCACCCAGCGCCAGACCACGCACGAAACGGCGCCTCGAATGGTCGGTCTGGAAAAGAGAATCGGTGGGTAACTTACGTGACATCAGGAATTCTCCGGTTAAAAATCGAAAACAATTTAATTTGTTATAAAAAATTTTGTGATAAAACTGTTTGATCTGAGATCAACGCACTGCCTGTGACGCAGAGGTAGCTTGTATTTTTTGTGGTCTCAATCAATCTATTCAACATACTGGAAACTGGGTAAGCAATTTTTATTGATAGAAAAAAATTACTCTAGATCCTCCAGCAATCTGCACATAGGTTTCTGTATCCAGGATTCATAACGTAATAATTGTCTTGAATAAACATTTTTTAATTAGCATTCCTAAATTACCATTTCTAATATAATTACACCCTGGCCAGAGGTGGCAGAAATGACACCGCCATGTGATTCAATAATAGATTTTGTGATTGCTAGTCCCAAGCCATTTCCTTCAGAATTACGTTGTCTAAATGGATCTATTCTATAAAAGCGGTCAAATATTTTTGTTAAGTGTTCTTGTGAAATGGGTTCGCAAGAGTTTTCAATAGTAAGATGAGTTTGTTTAGACTCCATTATTTCAATGTTGATATTAATTTGTTGATTTTCGTCAGTATGGCGAATCGCATTAGATAGTAGATTGCTTATGCACGACGCATCATCAATTTATCACCTACATACGCATATGCCTTTATACAGTTTCGTAAAGTCATCATAGCGTTCATTTCAACTTAAAGGTGTGCGTTTAATAGAACACATTTTAGTTCAGTTCGATATTCTTGAATGTTCAAGCCAATATCGAAAATGTTAAGGAATAATGGCGCCTACTTACATAATTAATGCAATGGAAATAAAGTCTTGGTATCTGTGCTGAACATCTTCTAAGTCAAACCGATTCTTAATTGTGCGATTGGAGTCATCGTATACTAAGGCCGCATGACGCATGAGGGTTTCACGGCGATCAGTGCGTGGCTCACATGAAGCAACTGCTATTAGAACATCAAGCATACGGATTAACACCGCAGTGTTTCCTTCAGCGTTTTGTCGAATCATGTGGAACATCGCATCAGTTAGGCCATCGTAGTCCACCGCTGGTACAAGCAAAGTGAGATTTTCTTGGCTTCGATATATGCCATTTGTAAGCTCGCGCCTCACCATGTCGCAAAGTGAGGCGCCAAGTCTAGTTAAAACGCTAATAGCGGTATGTGGATCATTGATGCCGGAGGATAGTGCACGTACAGCAACCTCCACCAACTGCCGAATGGCAAACTCCAATTCAGCTGAGCTCGATTGCTCGCTACCGAGTCCAGTGTTATCAACGATTGCATCCCTAACCCCATCGACCATGGGTTTTGCTAATGCTATAGGGGCCCCTGGAAATACATAATCGCCTGGCCTTACCAACAGTTTGATCGATGATCCTTTTGATGCTGCCCAGTCTGCTAAGTGTTGATGATCTAAATGCTGCAAGTAACCTCTGCGAGTATCATTAATCTGTTTTGCATTGACCCAGAATCCCTCTGGCAAACTGGAGGCTGTTTGGGTGTCTTCTATGGTAAGTCGATGGATAGCCAATCGGACGTCTTCGCTAACTAAATCGATTACTGTATCTACATTGATGCGCCCCGCCATATGACCTACGAAATATACTAAGGTGCCCACGCAAACAAACGCTAGCAAAATTCCAATAGATAGAGACAAGTGCGGTATAAAGATGCCCTCCCCTCTGTACGCACGCTGCGCAGTACCATCAGAGCATATGAGAAAGTACCTAAAAATATGCCAAGCGTTACCTGGTTGCCTCGGTCTTGTGTGAAGTTCCTAAGTAGTCGCGGGCCCATCTGACCCGCGGCAAGAGAAAGTGCCGCAATTGTGATTGAGAAAACCGTACTGGCGACTCCAATGGTTGAAGATGCCACTACGCCAAGGAGCGTTCGGCCACCAGTTCCGCCACCGTTGTATAACCAATTGCTGGCTAGATAGTTAGAATCAAGTATGCCACTACGATCAATTTCTATCATTCCGATTGCGCCTACAATTCCGAGGCACACTATAACCCCAGGCACAATCCAGAATGTCCCCTTAAAAAATGTAAATAATTTGTGGAAAATTTTCTTAGGCATGTGCTTACTATCCTGATAGTTTTGCTAAATATGCTTAGCCAAAAATTTTACAATAAGCGGCAGTAAAGTAGTCCCGCTTACGTAAAATAGTAAATGACTTCTGTTTTTAAGCCAAATTTTCCAGCTCGATTCTGTCCAAACATTGGTGCTGGATAATATTGAAAATCAGCTTCATAACATTTAAGCCTTACAAAACGGGTGAAATTTGCTTTAAAACAGGTTTTGACTGGTACACTTTTGCACTGAAATTGTGGTGTACTTTTAAACTAGCATTGCAACATTGGATTTCAACCTCTAACTTTACTAGGTGCGCCATGGATGCTTAGGCAAATTACATATGCCAGCAATTTTGACACCTGCTTGCGCCACAAGATGATCATTTTCAACGGTACCTCCGCTTACGCCGATTGCCCCTATCATTATTCCCTTTTCGTCAACAATCGGTAACCCACCAGGAAAAGTAATAAGACCATCATTGGAATGTTCAATACTGTATAAAGGTCCACCAGGTTGCGAAAGTTTGCCTATTTCTCCCGATGGCATGGCAAAGTAGCATGCTGTCTTCGCTTTCTTCATGGCAACGTCTATGCTACCGACCCAAGCATCATCCATGCGGCGGAAGGATTTAAGGCTGGCTCCAGAATCCAGTACAGCAATGCAAGAAGGTACTCCGATTCTTTTAGCTTCGGCAAGTGCGGCATCAATAATCTGTTCTGCTTGGTCATAAGTCACGTGCATTTCAATCTCCTAAATATTGATTGGGGTATTCCAGCTAGATAACTTTAATTGTAACAACTGTCACAAGTGGGCTCTGTGCGCGACCCAACAGTGCACGTTTTCTGGACATTGTAAATGTGTCTTAAACTCTGCCTCGCCCGTCGACGAAGACCACATGGATCGATTAAGTCATCAATTCTCTATCCATACCTGTTAGTTAGTCGTAAGCATTCGGCGATGCCGCGAAGTCGATAGCCAGTCTACAAATACGGCGCTAAAAGCCATTAATTGTACTATGCTGGCTGGAACCCACATGATAAGTCCGGCGAGTTGCTGATCCTGTAGTGGTGTAATATTAGTCAATAGCGGCGGCAAATGCCGCGCGGCTCTAATATGCACTGCATAGAGCGGTTCTGCGGCAAAGGCTAACAAAGCACCGAGTAGACCACTTTCTAGGGCAAATGTGATTAGCAAGATCATGGCATGGCCGTGTCCACCTTGTTGACGACTAAAAGGCCGCAAGGCTAAGGCCCAAAAGGCGTATGATGTCAGGAAAAAACTCATGTGTTCTATGATGTGGATACCGGGGTTAGCGAATGCCCATTCATAGGGGCCAGGAATATGCCAGAACCACATGGTCACACTAACAATTATTAAGACCGCTACCGGCTGATTGAATTTACAACTAGACGAATACAGCCAGGCAGACTTTTGCAAAATACGACCAATACCCCGCCTGATGCGCAGGGGGAACGTCCACAGCAATACAATATCAGGCCGGCCAAGCACAAGTAATGGCGGAGCCAACAGCATCAATATAAGATGCTCTGTCATATGAGCAGCGAATAATTGTTGTGAAAGTACACTAAGTGGTGAGATCAGTGCAATTACCAGCGACAGCAGTCCCAGCACAAAAGCAGCACACTGGGCCAAGCTAACCACGCGATGGCGTATGCCTTTATGGTGCAAGCGCCATAAACCAGTAATGTATCCAGTTGCAAACAATAGCCATGGCACAAATACCCACGGCTCTATAATCCAGCCGCTAATGGCAATCTCATTTACACCATCTAGGGTATGGGCGAATATCGACCTAGAGTTTAATAATAGTAATAAAAGAAACAACACCCTCATTTACATAGCGGCACTACGATTAAAGTAGTCGCGCTAAAAATGAAGGCGATCATGAAACCGATACTCGTGAGCAGTCCGAACATCGCCAGAAAGCGTGTGCGCCCCTCTCCCACATCTATCAAATGATGCATTGATCCTGGCTTTTCGTCGTGCGATTCACGCCAGTTATGCAGCGCTACGTAGGCAGCAATCAATGCTAAAGCTGTTGCAAGCAAACTGGCGGGCAATAAAATATGCCAGGCAGATTTTGTACCAGCAACCATACCCATGGTGGTTTGAGATATTTCTCCACAAATAGATGTCGTAACGACGTACGAAAAAATTTCAAGGCTTATCCAGGCTATTGGGACTCCATAGATGCCGAACCATAAAGCGGCCAAGCTCACTTTACCTCGCTGTGGTGAGGAATGATTGTCTAAAACTGCCTGCTGATCCTTCATAAACCTAACTCTAATATGCGCCAAGATACGGCATTATGTAGAAAGTGCTGAATACTGCTAGCCAGACAATGTCAACGAAGTGCCAGTAAATGGCGCCTATCAATATTGGTGCATGCCGCTCAGCATTGAATTTTCCGAGGGTAGTCCAAACAAACATCACAGCTAGCATTAGCCAGCCGCATAGCACATGCAGCATATGGAAACCGGTGATGGTGAAATACAGCGAGCCGTATGCGTTACTAGTGATACTAAATGGTTTGGCGTGCCATTCCAGCGCCTGCAACAACATGAATATCAACCCCATTACAAGCGTTATTGCCAACGCGATAAGTAGGCGCTGACGTTGTCCCTCCCTTATACCGCGCTCACCCCACCACAGCACGAAACTGCTACCTATAAGGATAATAGTGTTAGGCAAAGCCAGTTTAAGTGAGGGTGTATGCGTTGGCAACCAGCTACCGTTAGCTTGCGAGGCCAGATAGAAGTAGCTGAATAGCAAATAGGCAAACAGTGCCGCTTCGGTGACAATCAACATCAGCATGCCCCACCAGCCAGAAGCATGCTTACCTTTGCTGCCAACTGGCAAGCTTTTTTTATAATCGGTTACTTCAGACATGTTGATTCGTTTTCTTACCATTTGCTGTCTGACCCAGCTCGTTGCGCGGCCATAGCCATATCAGCATAATTACAATTATTAATATCACACTAAAACCAGCAAGCAACCACAAGTGCTTAAGTGCGCAAAAGGACAGCAAGACTAGTA
>JBKJPJ010000046.1:0-2755 GCA_046595225.1 Saccharimonadales bacterium (SeqCode) | reverse complement strand
TAGCCCTGAATACCTTGACCGCCTTGATGGGCTGAACTTAGATTGTCTGCGATTAGTGGCAGAATGGTATCGAAAAAAGCGTCCAGAATATTTCCCACCTTCACGTCATTTTTCGATACCATTCTGCCACTAATCGCAGACAATCTAAGTTCAGCCCATCAAGGCGGTCAAGGTATTCAGGGCTATTCTTACCATGGGTGTTACCAGCCTCTATCACATTTTCGGCGGTGGAAAGAGCATCTATTTCTAAAGGAATAAAAATCTCGCGGTCTTCAGCCAACAACTTTTCACGGTCGCGTACGGTAACCCAAGCTTCATCACGTACCACTTGGCGCGCCTTACCTATATCAGGCAGCAAATCGAGATTTATATAGTGTTGGGGCCCTAAAGCCTCAAGTGAAGTATCCATTTAAAAACCCTGCTGTCACAAAGCAGGGTGTCGTAGAGGCTGCTCCTGCTCGGGAGACTGTTAGTACAAGCTGTATCGGACTTTCACCGTTGCGGCACAGTTCCCCATTGAAATAACGAAATATTCCGGGGTCTTCCAGCATGAATTGTTAAATTAGTAGTAGCATAGCATACGCCGCTTACGCTATATGTAGTAGTTTTCACTTTTTGACAGACGCTACTGCTTGTGTTTTTACAGGACTTCAGTATAGTAAATCTTTACATGAGTGAGCAACTACAACCACCTATGGGCCGTGAATTATTGAGTGCAATGTATAGCCAGCCCTGTTATGAAGGATTGGTAGACTATTTTAATAATA
Organism: Saccharimonadales bacterium (SeqCode); assembly: GCA_046595225.1. Classification (GTDB taxonomy): domain Bacteria; phylum Patescibacteriota; class Saccharimonadia; order Saccharimonadales; family OMJO01; genus CAZBRC01. Next base: position 1,988 of record JBKJPJ010000046.1, on the reverse strand, counting down.
GCGTCCATGGCACACGCTTTGATTTGAGAGAATTTAGTCCTGAAACTGAAGTACTGCAGCTTAAAAATGTCCGTTTAGAAGCAAAGGCCGACACCCAACATTTTAATGATGTGGTCAGGCCGGTGGGGCATGCCCTGAGTAAACGTTTTGACGATATTATTGACGGCGTCGGTCAGGTATTAATGACTCCGGAAGTTAGAAATCATCGGGCCAACGGAGGAGCGGTTGTTTTTGCGACCAATCACATAACCTACGAAGATATTCCGGTTTTTATGGGAGCCTCGACTGCCCATCGATTGCAAGAAGGCGAAGCCATAGAAGATATTGTGAGTACCCAGAACCTGATTGTAAGCCGGTTGATAGGATTATTTAAGTTGTTCGGGGTGGCAGTAGTTGACGATCTGATTCTTTATACCGGCAATGTAATTCAAACTTTTCCCGCTACTCGCGCCGGTCTCAGCAGTAGCGTTCCAACAGACGTGCGTAGGCTCTTTAACTCCGAAGCCAAGCAACATATGGCTGACAGTTTTAGCCGGCGAGATATAAGCTTTCTAGCAGCCAGCGGTGCCCAGGATGCATTCGACCAAGAAACCAATACCTTCATAATGGGAAGGGTCAATCAAAGTACCGCAGAATCATTAGTGGGGCCGAATTTATATGGTCAGGATCAATTATTAGTAGTCCCCGCTTTCGTTCGCAATCAAGCGTTACATGATAAAGGAGTCGACCCCGATACCACCGATTTCACTTTTTTAGCGCCGGTGGCTCCCCATACGGTGGCTGATGTTCACACCATTCACCACGACATTGCTACAGCCGGGACGGAAGTTTTGGCCACCACTCCTAATAAAATACACCGCGGAAAAAGAATTGTGTATGGCGCTCCAATTTCATAGAAAATATGTTACATTTTTATATTCGCTTCTTAATTTCTGTGAGACGAGGTATGAATGACTGGGCGGCGCCTTCCAGCCCTAGAACACGCAGGGCGCCAATAAGTACATAGAGCTCGTCGACTTTGTTGGCAGCCAGCTTAGGGGTTGTTTCGACATCTTTAAAGAAAAACTCTACTTTTTCAACCAGCCATTTTTCTTGGCCTGGTTTTATTTGGTTGCTCTGAAGTTTTACTTCTATCTCTGAGGGCGCAGTAACTTCCAGGGATCGAGCGGAATGGTCACGCTTAATCAAATGCCCACGTTGTATTAAATTATTAACATGTAATGAAACGGTGGCTACCGATGTGTACTCTAGTCCGTTCATAATTTCGCGGTAGCTAGGGCTGTAGCCATGTTCGGTAATAAAAGCCTCGATATACGTCAGTATTTGACGCTGTTTTTTTGTAGGGCGAATTGTTTGCTTAACATTATCGGTCATTATTTGAATCCTAAATGCGTGTAGCCGCTATGCCCATGTGCCCGACTAGCCACAATGCGTGCCGGTGTGATACCAGCAGGTTTTTTACGGGTAAATTTGTCTGGGAAAACCCAGAAACGATACCAAAAATAATTCCATACCGTAAAAAAGCCAGAAGACACAAATTGCCCCAAGTACGGAGTTAAACCAGCCCTCTGCAAGCTCCACACAATTACATAATCTATAACAAAATCAACCAGCGTAATAACCGTATATCGAAAAGTCACTTCCGTTTTATGGCTATTGAGTTTGGTATTGTTAAAGACCCAATAACGCTGCAGTAAGTAATTAATAACCCAGCCGACGATATTGGCAGCTAATTTTGCCCACCACAGGCTCAAGTGTAGGCCCTTATCCGCTATAAAGAACGTAAGATAGCCAGCCCAAAAGTAAGCTCCACCACTAATAAGGTATTCGGTTACACGGGTTACTTCACGGCGCTGTTTTTTCTTTAGTTTGTACATTATAACGCTTTCGCTTTTTGTTTAGTATACCAGATGAGCCCAGCGCAATCGCGGCCAATCCCCACCATAGTAGGCCTAAGGTATCGTCGGCCCAGGCGTGTGACAGCATGT
>JBKJPJ010000078.1:0-5017 GCA_046595225.1 Saccharimonadales bacterium (SeqCode) | reverse complement strand
CCTTGGCAGGGTAAAATACCATCAGATACCAAGTATTACCATGGTCATCTGCTAAACCCCGTTTACTATCTAATGCACCAATTGTGTTATTGTTAAGAAATGATTCGATCGATTGTTGCATTAGATAGTAAACGGGGTTTAGCAGATGACCATGGTATACCTTGGCAGGGTAAAATACCATCAGATACCAAGTATTACCGCGCCAAACTTACGGCAGGTACTCTGTTGATGGGTTATGGTATGTATAAAGAGATAACTAAGCCGTACCCTGGAGGTACTAACTATGTGGCAACGGATAGTGATGAAGAGCTTCGCCCGGGGTTTGAGGCTGTCAGTGATGCCCGAAAATTTCTCCAGGAAGCGTCAGGGGATGTATGGAATCTTGGTGGGGCCGGTCTTATTGCATCTACGCTCGATTTGATTGACGAACTCTATATAACCCAGCTGGAAGGCGATTTTGGCTGCACAAAATTTATGCCGGTGTATCAACAGGATTATATAAAAATTTCAGAGAGTGATCCGTTAACAGAAAACGGTATTACCTTCCGTTTTACTGTTTGGTGTAGGAAATAGCTCTGTACTGTTCCTAGAAGTACAATTGTAGCGCACAAGAATAATTCAAAAGTACAACAAATCAAGGGTAAAATAACTCAAGTATGCATTTTTGGCAAAAATCCCAAGTCCGTATCCAACTTTGGCAAGTAGCTCTTTTGACATTTGGTACAACATGGCTCTGGGCACCCCTCCTTAACCAACATGTCTCAAATAAGATTACTCTTATTAGCCAGTACGAAATACCGGCTCAGCCGTTTGCATGGCTGTTCCGATTTGGGGACGTAATTGGCGGCTTATTAGTTCTATATGCCGCCCGGTGCCTGTATAAGCGCAATGCACATTTGTCTGCAGTTGGATTACTGGCTGTAATAGGGGTAGGTATGGTGATCGATCCAGTAGTCTCGGTACGCTGCATACAAGAAGCAAAACCCTGCGTTGAACTACATACTACAATGTTTTTCCTACACGCCTTCGAGACGGCGGTAACTGGACTGGCCATTTTCGGTCTGTCAATTTACGACTACTTAAAGCGGCATTCTTTACCTTCCTTATTATTTATATTTTTTCAGTTGTTGTATGGTCTACTATTTGTTAGCCAGTTGTCAGTTACCTATAATCTTCAGACATTGTCACAGTTTATGTATCAGTTACTATCTATTATTTGGCTGTGTTGGATTGTTGGGGAATATCTTACTAAAAAAGTTACCTCACAGCCACTGGTTAATTCTGGAATAGCGCCCTATATTAAACGTGGCTTTGGACTTTTAGCTGCGCTGAATGGTATATTGGCAATATTGTTAGGCCTTACGCATTTTCATCACCTAGGCTTCATTCGGGATTTTTATTTTGCTGGCAGTACACCGTGGCTAGCGCAGCATGGAATAATTGTTGGTGTAGCTCTTCTTTATACAAGTCGCCACCTTGTCAGGGGCGAAAAACGAGCCCGGCAATTATTTTTGGTATTGGCGTTTTTGCAAATAATCAAGTACGGTGTGATTTCGCCTCAACCTGAATTGCTAGCACTCTATATTGCCACATTTGCTCTAATCTTCATTGCCTGGCCTTATTTTGACCGCGGTACGGTTAAATTATCTTGGCAAAATAGGTTTCAAGATGTAGGTGTAATTGTTGGCGGTGCGTTAGTAGCTCTATTGGCGGCTGGAATGTTGCTATCCCGGAGTCGCTTTCGGAGCGAAATACTATCGGATGCTGTGGTGAATTTCCGAAACCTTGCTTTCAGCGTGCAAGCCGAATCGCTGGAGAGTTCGCTATTAGCGCACTCCTTGTTGGCTTTGATAGCCGCTGTCGTTGGTTTTGTGTTGTGGAGCTTATTTAGGCCAACCCGGATCATACCCAGCGAATTAACTGACGAAGCGGTAGCACAAGCACGAGATTTTATATGTGTACATGCTGAATCTTCAGAAGATTATTTCAAGATCTGGCCAAATGATAAGCGCTATTTTTGGTCCCAAAATCACTCCGGCTTAGTAGCCTATAAAATTGCTGGATCAATTGCTTTTGCTTTGGCCGACCCTTTGGCAACATCTACCACCGCAAAAGCGGATGTTTTACAAGAATTTATTGCATACTGTAGGTCGCATGGTTGGCGCGCCTGTTTTGTGCTGCTCGGGGAAGATTCCTTATTGTTATATAAAGACGCTGGCTTAAAATCTCTACACATTGGTGCCAGTGCCACGGTGAATATTCCCGAGTTTATGGATAGTACCGTTAAGAGTAAATGGTTACGGTGGCAATCCAATAGAGGAGACCGCGCTGGGTATACATACCACAATTCTCTAAGCCCCCACTCATCCGGCTTAATGGTCCAGTTTCAAAAAGTCTCTGATGAGTGGCTTACACGAAATGATCGACAAGAACAATCGTTCGCCCTCGGCTATTACGATTACCATTATTTGCAGCAGTGCACCATCCATTATATTAAAGATCCAGGCGGCAAAGTGGTCGCTTTCGTAAATGAATTGCCAATTCTTAATAATCTTCGGCAAACAACCATCGATCTAATCCGCTATAACGAAACCAGTGATGGGGTCATGCCCTATTTGTTAATTAAGGTACTGCAAAATCTCCACGAACAAGAATATTTTAAGACATTCGATCTTGGCTTTGTCCCACTGGCACAAATGCAGGGTTCGCTGGCACGTATGGCCCGTGTTTTAGGCGACCAACGCTTTTCCATGGCTGGCTTAGAACAGTTCAAGGGTAAATTTAAACCGGTATGGCATAAAAATTATATAGCGTATGACGGTGATACAGCTGACCTTGCGCTGATTGTTGTCAATTTAGAAAAGGTTACTAAAAAGTCCTCTCTTTCTTAATACTAATACCCGGGCCATAAATTTTAGCATCGAAACCAGCAATTTGACTGATTGTGAATTATCATACGGAAAAAGGTTAAAGGACTATTTATACTCTCATTTAGGTTTAACAAAGGAACGTACAATGGGAAAATTATTACTTACCCTATCAACACTCAGCCTTATTTTACTAGGGGCTGGAACAGCAATTGCCCCAAATGATGCCTTATTTTGGCTGGCCTCTAGCGCCGGGTTATATCAGATCGTACGGCTGGTGAGTGTGATGTTCTTAATTGCGCAAATCTTTACCCAACCACCACGGCGACATTGGTTCAGGGTAGTAACCGGTGTAATGGCAATGGGTATTGCTGGCTGGACGCTACACGGGACTATGAATTACACCATGCCCGCCATGGACACTTTTAGCTTCTTGGGAGCAAGCGTTACGCTTATGGTAACTGCGCTTGAGGCCCGTTATGTTCCTGCAGTCAAATATCAGTCCCTCGGGGCTTAATTTTATAGCCTAGCCTCATTAACCAGAAGAACATCCGCTCTGGAAGTAGTTTTCTAGCAAAAAGCAAGGCGGGTGCGGGCTTGCCGGTACTGTACCTGAGTTTGGTAGATCCATCGGTGGCGGCCTTAAATATTGTTTTAGCTACAACCTGTGGGCTGACCCCATTATTGCCAGCATTTTGCGTTACCGAGTCGGAATTATTGATGAAATTATCATAACCTAATAAGGAATCAGGCTTAGTTGATATTTTTTTGTTGCTATAGAAGTTTGTTTTTATAACGCCTGGTTCAATGATTTTTATTGTAATACCTACCTGTCGTAGCTCATACTGCAGCGATTCCGAAAAACCTTCAACCGCCCACTTGGACGAATGGTAAATACTATACATCGGGAAGGTAACCCTACCACCCATTGAAGATACTTGTATAATTGTCCCGGTTTTCCGGGGGCGCATAACCTGCAAAGCTGCTTTAGTGACATGCATCAGGCCAAAAACATTGGTCTCGAACTGTGCCCGAATTTGGTTATCTGTGAGATTTTCGAAAATACCCTTTTGACCGTACCCAGCATTGTTGACGACTACATCTATCGAGCCGAAGACATTCGTAACAGCTGTAAAGGCTGCAGCTATGCTCTGCGGTTTTGTAACATCAAGAACGTAATATTTAACCTTTGACATAGCGCTTTTGGGGGATCCAGCGGTAGGTAAGGGGCCGCGTGAAGTGGCTGCTACCTGCCAACCCGCTTCAGCAAAAACCGACACCGCTGCTTTGCCAATGCCACTAGAGGAGCCGGTTATCAATACTGTTTTAGCCATAGCTGCAGTATAACTATCTAAAAGCAGGTTGCAACTTATACTGTAACAAGCTATAGATTTGTACATGGCCAAAAATGTAAAAAAATATGATGGAGTAAATTTAGGCGGTTGGCTGGTGCTAGAAAAATGGATGACTCCGTCAGTTTTTGGATCTAGCTCTGCTGTTGACGAATATAACTTTTGCCTCAATAATCGTTCCGATAATTTGAAGAGACTTAAAAAACATCGTGCCACTTTCATGACTGAAGAAGATTTTGAATGGATTCATCAACATGGCTATAACGCTATCCGACTTCCGGTTGGCTACTGGGCTATTGGCGGAAGTTATCCATATATTTCTGCTACAGCCTATGTGGATTTCGTTTTTAAAATGTCTAAAAAATATACTATTAAAGTATTGCTACAGTTACATGCTGCTCCAGGCTCGCAAAATGACAAAGATCATAGCGGCCAAGAGGGGACTATTAACTGGCCATTAAAACTGAACCAGAAAAAGACTCTTAAGGCTCTGAAGGCACTTGCTCAGCGGTACGGCCAGAAAAAAAGTCTACTGGGGATAGGACTATTGAATGAACCCTCTCCAATGATTCCAAAAGCTACGCTCACCACATTTTATATGCAATGCTTCCAACAATTACCTGGACTGCTGCACCCGGGGGTCTACATTATTATCAATACTCAGTTCATGCCCATACGCGCGATATTTTCAATACCACGGAGTTCCAAGCTGATGTTCGATAATCATTATTACTTTGTTCATAGCCATCAAGACCTAACCAGAGGAATATGGTGGCATTATCTAAAGCTGGCGGGCAG
>JBKJPJ010000028.1:0-8392 GCA_046595225.1 Saccharimonadales bacterium (SeqCode) | reverse complement strand
CTCTTGACTAGCCGATGAAGTCAAAAAAGTAGTGAGTGAAGACTGCCAGATGGTAATTATGGTGGGTGGTGGTAATTTTTTACGAGGAGCTCAAATAGCCGGTCATGGTATTAAAAGAGTAACCGGCGACCATATGGGCATGCTTGCGACCCTCATTAATGCCTTGGCATTGACCGATATTTTTGAAGCTCACGGTGTGGCTACGCGTTGTTTATCAAATATTTTTGCCGAACAAGTGGCTGAGCCGTTTGTGCACCGTTTGGCTAATAAACATCTAGAAAATGGCCGGGTTGTGATTGCCGCCGGCGGCATTGGCCGGCCTTATTTAACCACCGATACAGCTGCTGTTGTTCTAGCGCTGGAACTCGATTGCCAAATTGTTGTGAAAGCCACCAAAGTTGATGCTATTTATGATAAAGATCCAAATAAATTCAAAGATGCTAAAAAACTTGCTAAGTTATCGTATCAGCAAGCGGTATCAGATGGCGCCATCACCGTCATGGATAAAGCCGCCATGGGGCTTGCCATGGAGCACAATATGCGGGTGGTAGTTTTTGATGCCATGCAACCAGGTAATATTGCCAAAGTTTGTCACGGCCAAGCCGTGGGCACCATTATTGGCTAAAGTTATAGTACTGCTAGAGTTTTCTATCCTTTTCTATCCCTTGAGCTGGTTCATGGTCTGCTTCGCTCGCTGTTCGGTAGCATCAGCTTCGTGTGCTTGGCGTTCCAAATTACCAGCTTCAGTCTCTAGTTGTGATGAAACTTTCTCTAGATCGCTGGCGGATCTACGCATATTGCTGGCCTGAGTCCGGTGTTGCTTTGCTTGTTCACGAGCTTTTTGCGCCGCTCCTCGTACTTGATCTCCTGCTGCCATCAGAACCTCCTATACGTTTATGTGCTGGTTATAGTATACCACTGGAAATAACAGCGTGGGCATGATGCTGTGCAACCGGGTGAGGCGGCAACGCGAGTTCATATTCAGGTGGTCGTGAACCTTCAGCGGCGCGTTCGGTTATGCGATCCAGGTGATCGGCCTTCTAGCCGGCGCAGTTCTCGCCGACTAACACGCGCTTGTCCTCGGCTCGATAATACAGACAACGCGACAATTTCGATGATCAACTCTGTAAATCCGAGTACCCACAGAATGAGCGAGTTACGACTAAAGAAACTATCATTTACTGTGAACCACGGGTCGTATATATAGAGTAAGAGTAGTAGAATCACAACGATTCATTGTGGACTCAAAGTGGCGATACGTCCAGCAAATTTGACGTGGTAAAATAAAGAGATATGCAGGTCCGTCATTTGAATAGCCGTGCCTTAAAGGACCGTAAGCTCATCATTGCGACGGTCTTCTTTGCTGCCTTTGGTGTACTGTGCATCCTCGCCCCACCGGATACCTTTTATGCACCGCTGGTCGACAAGGCACTCCCGCAGTGGTTCATACGAGCGACAGGCGTCGCTCAACTAATGATGGCTGCAATTGGCGCGTATGGCGCAACGAAATCGAGCAAGAGACCCCACTCCTAATCGGGCTGTGTCAAAACTATTGAGATAGATGAGTCTATTTCTGGTGAACAATCTGATCAACAAATCGACACTCCCACCATACACCGTACGGTCCTATTAGAGGCGTGGCTTCCGATGTCGGTGGCGCATATGGAGGGTAAAGGCAACGTACAAAACAATTGAGATTGCGAGTCCACTTAGGATTAGGTAAATCGCCCAAGTTTCATTAGGTATTCTCGATCTGCTTGAGACGCTCATATATATCATCTTATGCCAACACCATAACATTTAAATTGTCCGTGGTAAGCAGTACGGCGTTGCGTTGGATTTGCAACGACAGTCCGCATCAGCCTATGGCATCTTGCTTCACATAACAACAGGTTAGTAGTAATGACGCACGCGGCAGCATATTCCACCCCTGTTCATCTGTATCTGGGTTCGAAACAGGACTACTTGGCGGAGAGAGAGGGATTCGAACCCTCGGTGCACCTTGCGGCACACACACGCTTTCCAAGCGTGCTCCTTCGACCACTCGGACACCTCTCCAGGTAAGTTAGTGGCGAACTGCATTAAGTATAGCGAAAACATGGGCTAGCCAAAAATTACTACATCTAAACTTCATTAACACCTTGCCTCCAGAATAACTACAGAGGTACACTATATGAACTCATGCCCGTTATTAAACTAGAAGATCTAAGCAAGCTGTACGGCTTTGGCGATGCTACCACTGTGGCGCTGGACGAAGTTAACCTGACAATTGAGTCAGGAGAGTTTGTAGCAGTTATGGGGCCAAGTGGTTCAGGTAAATCTACCTTGATGAATATGATTGGCCTGCTTGACCGTCCGACACACGGCAACTATGTGCTGGGTAACCGGCAGGTGGCCAAGTTACGGCCTAACCAACGGGCTAAAGCCCGGCGTGACACCGTTGGGTTTGTATTCCAATCGTTCAATTTGTTACCCCGGTTGACAGTACTCGAAAATGTAGCCTTACCACTTATGTATAAAGGCATGAGCCAGACAAGGCGGCTAAAAGTAGCCGGATTAATGCTGGAGCGTGTGGGCCTCGCCGACCGGGAATACTTCTTCCCTAAACAGCTGAGTGGAGGCCAAGCGCAGCGGGCGGCAATTGCCCGTGCACTGGTAAACAATCCTCAAATTATCATCGCAGATGAGCCTACCGGCAATTTAGATAGCAATTCCAGCCGGTTAGTCATGGAATTGCTGAGCGATATTCATAAGACCGGTAATACAATTTTGATGGTGACCCATAATCCGGAGCTGACCCGCTATGCTAATCGGATCGTTTTCATGCACGATGGAGCCATTCTGGCGGACGAACAGTCTCCTATCGGGACGATATCGGAAACCATTCACCGCAGCATGTATTTCTTGCAGCGTACCACCGAAGAGGATGATTTAGCCGGGGTTACGGCACTGATGCAGACATTAGAAAAAGAAAATGAAGCGAAACATCCCAAGAAAAAGAAACCGCGAAAAGCAAAAAATGCTAAAAAGCCCCGCCGTTCACCTACATCGGTCAGGAGTAGAAAAAAATGAGCAAAGGTACTGTTAGAGTCACGCTTAAGAGTATCCGTGCAGCCAAGTGGCGCAGCATGTTAACCATGTTGGGCATTATTGTTGGCGTAGCCAGTGTCACTACCATCGTGAGCCTAGGCGAAGGAGTAAAACGGCAGATAGTGGGGCAAATAGATCAGGTTGGGAATAATCTGGTTGTAGTCCGGCCGGGCAAAATTGTTCGCCGTGACGATGAAGGTAACATTAACGGGGTGAATTTAATTGCAGCTTTTGCCAATAAGGCCCTCAGCGAAGAAGATTATATGGCAGTTTTGAATACTAAAGGGGTCCAGGCGGCGGTCCCTTTTAGCTTAGTAAACGGAATCGCCACCTATAACAAGCAGGAGTATGACCAAGGAGTTGTGATTGGTACCACTCCTGCTCTGCCCGAAGTTCTAAACCAAAAAATTCAGTATGGTGCCTTCTTCTCTGTTGCGGAAGGTGATAAACCTGTCGCCATCATCGGCAGATCGGTAGCCGACCGCTTGTTCCAGGAAAATGTGCCATTGGGGAAAAGCATGACACTGCGGGGGCAAGAATTTGTAGTGCGCGGTATCTTCGAACAGTTTGCCAATGCCCCCCTATCTCCCAATGCCGATCTAAATAACGCAATTTTTATACCTCTCGAAACTTCAAAACAATTTTTTGGAAATCAAACCCAGATCTATCAAATATTAGTAAAACCTGCAAAAGCAACCAACCAAACCACGGTAGTCAATACTATCAACCAGTCACTTAAGGATGCCCATGGTGGCCAAATTGATTTTACGGTGCTGCGTCAATCAGAGACCCTGGCTATAACTAACCAGGCACTCAATTTGTTCACCGGTCTCATCAGTGGGGTAGCTGCCATATCACTTTTGGTAGGGGGGATTGGCATTATGAACGTTATGCTAATGTCAGTAACAGAGCGGACCCGCGAAATTGGGGTACGTAAAGCGATTGGCGCCACAAACCGCCAAATACGTAGCCAATTTCTTACAGAAGCACTGGTTATAAGTGTTGTGGGGGGTGTATTGGGTATTCTACTTTCACTACTCGCTAACTATCTGCTCTACGTATTGACTGATCTTAAACCGATTATCACTGTTCCCATCATGCTGATTGCATTAGGTATTGCCCTGTTAATTGGGCTGATTTTCGGCATTATTCCAGCCATGCGAGCTGCCCGAAAAGACCCCATAGAATCATTACGCTACGAATAAAATCACCGAATTCAGGCAGTCTGGATTATGCCGCAGGCTAAACGCGGGCCGCCACTAATACCGCTGCCGCTATCACCGCCTTCATAGGGGTCTGGATTAGCGTGAATCATCAGTGACGTGCCTTCTGCAGGCTCTAGAATTGATCGCGGGCCATTGCTGAGCGAAATCCGAGTGGTTATTGCCTCCAGATGGCCTTTCCCTTGGATATTGACGATTATATTAGGCAAATCACCGGCATGAAACGGATGATTTACGTCCGGATCGCTATTACCTGCCGGACCGGGGTCAAAATGGCCACCTGCACATTTAAATTCACCACTACAATCGGCTTTCTCGTGAATGTGAACTGCATGCTTGCCCGGAGCGAGCACCCCGGGATCGCCTGATAGATCGATAACAATTTTTACATAAGGGAAATCATCAACGGTATATTCAGTAAAAATTGCATTGCCGGTCACGGTACTGTCACGGCCGGAAATGTCTGCAGTTGCCCGCCCGGTAATGGTTGTTTCGTCAAATTGCATTTTCATAATCCTTCCCATTAGGACATACCTGTTTATAACTATGATTAAAAGGTAATTAAGCTGTATTATACTCGTAACCACTACTGTAATGCCAGAGTACATTATTATGGTCATTACAGAACAGGTAAAAAAGTAATATGGGTTACATATGACGGAGTTGACAAAAGCGGAAGCATTATGTTATAATACCGTCAACTATCCAATCTGTGGTGATTTAGGTCACAGGGGTGGCAAGGAGTAAATAATTACCATGATTAGCACAATGAATTTGTACAAACGTTTATTAATTAGTCTTTTAGTATTATTTTTGCCAATTTTTATGATACAGCCAGCGTTGGCTGCAAATGCGAATGACACGAAAGGCCAATTTGTCCAATCTCGTTATAGCGCTGATACCATTGAAGTAAAGTTTTCGGAATCATCTGAAGTTTCTCTTCAAAATGATGAATTTGTTAGTCAAACCAATGCTAACCTTTCTGCCACCAATAAACTCTTAAAGGATAAGAAAGCTACGAATAAACGGGCGCTGGTAAGCAATGACACTGCGGACCTTAGAAACAAGCAGAAACAGTTGCGTGCCCAAGGCGTGGAAGCACCTGATTTAACCAGCTATTACCGCGTTAAACTGGAGGCCGGCCAGAATACTAAAGATGTCGCTAACCAACTTAAGCAACTGCCCGGAATTGTTGAGGCTTACCCTGCCCCGATTCCAGCTCCCGCTCCCAGTACGCCCAACATGACAAGCTTCCAAACGTATTTAACTGCAGCCCCAAGTGGTATGGGTATCACTCCGGCAACAAGCCTGCCAGGCTCTAACGGTAAAAACGTGAAGATTGCCGATTTAGAATACAGCTGGAGTACCACGCATGAAGATTTACCTAAAAACCGTCTAGCCGGTGCCTATTGGCCCATCGGTAGCCCATCTGACCCCTTTAGTGATACTAATCATGGTACAGCAGTCAGTGGAATTATTGGTGGTGCTCGTAATAGCTTCGGCATAGATGGAATCGCATCTGGTGCAGAATTCCACATGGTAAATACCTACAGTTCTGATTTGGGCTGGGACGTGCCTTCAGCTATTTACGGCGCAAGTTCTCGCATGTCTGCTGGCGATGTAATATTACTTGAGCAGCAAACTTATGACGCCAACAACAATTTAGTGCCCGTAGAATGGATACCTTCAGTATACGATGCCATTAAAGCTGCAACTGCCTCCGGCATCGTCGTGGTAGAAGCTGCGGCAAACGGCGGCGTCAATCTGAATGATCCTGCATATGGCACCACTTTCCCATCGGGTAAGCCAGACTCCGGAGCATTAATGGTTGGGGCCGGTTCAGCTTGTGCAACTGATGGTAATCATTACCGATTAGGCTTTTCTAACTACGGTAGCCGAGTGAATGTACAGGGCAATGGCCATTGTGTGATGTCAACCGGTTATGGCAGTTTTTACGGCAGTAACGCTACAAACGATGCCTACATAAATGGTTTTAGCGGTACATCTTCGGCATCTGCTTTAATGGCTGCTACGGTTGGTGCACTTTCTAGCTCTTACGAAGATATATACAAAAAACCAGCCACTCCAGCGCTAATCCGATCTACCCTGATCAATACCGGTACTGCTCAATACACTGCCTTCGATACTGGTCATATTGGTCCGCTTCCAAACTTGAAGGCAGCTATTAAATCCTTAGATACTACCCCTCCTTCTGTACCGCAAAATGTAACCATCAGCTTAAACAGTCTCAAGCAGCCAGTTGTTAAATGGGCGGCTTCCACCGATAACTCTACTATTTCTCGCTACCGTATTTACCGTAACGGAGCCCTTCGAACAAGTACCGCTTCCCTGCAATATACCGATAAAAACATTACACTGGGGACCACATACAGTTACCAGATACAAACAGTAGACGTCCTCGGCAATGTTTCGGCTAAGAGCGCTACAGTAACTGTCACTCCTCGCTAAGACTTGTTAGCTCGATCTCTATAGGCTACTATCTGGTGAGGTGTTAAGATAAACGGTTAGATCTGTCAGGGCATCTCGCGCTAGGCGCTTGAGTGCTTGATTAGCGATTAGACTTTCATCTTCAATTAATATAGCATCACGATCACGCATATCACGCACATGGCGCGTAGGAATGTTACGAAAAATCTTTGGTGTTGGTGCTATGAGCGCCAGCTCGCCTAAGAGCCCCATTAACCATGTAGTTAACTCCTGGCGTGCTCCTTCTTTCATATGCTCAAGCCCAGTATCTGCAGATAGTATCACGCCCAATTCCTCGAAACGCTGATCACGTAAATCTACCTCATTATCTAGATTCTCAACGAGCTTTTTAGCTCCTTGCAAACCGAGACTATAACGGTTGAAGGGTTCAATAAGCCCATAGGCCTCAATCAAATAATTTGGATTTTCCGTCCTCATTCGCTCAGCAGCCCCTTCAGAAAAATAGAGCCCAATGTCCTCAGCTATCCGGCTGCGCCGTTCTAGTTGATAGGAGGTGTGTGGCCCATTGGCGTTCCACTTGTCGGGTAATTCATGTTCCACCACGACATTTACAGTGATTTCTTTATGTGGTGTCTGGGCAATGTTGCCATTCTCTAAACGAAATCGCATTGGCAATAGTGTATCGTCGGGTTGCTCTAAGCTAACCTGTTCTACGGTTGGTGCCGCGTCCAATGACTCGACAGTTAATAAAACAGAAGCTAAATCACCTAATGGCCAACGATACCGGGCATGCAGCCATAGTAAAAGTTCCTCTGGGCTAGTAGCGTCGAATATGAAGGGTTTGAGCTGCTCGATAGCTTGCTCAACTGGATGGGCCATAACAATTGTCATAGCCTCGGCTGCTAACGCCATACCTTCACCATTTTCCATGTCTTTGTTCATTTCAGTACTCCTTTTAGGACTTAAGTTTGTTTATGATATCCGCAACGGTGTTGGCTTGTTCCACCGCTCGTTCGGGATTATATTTTTTAAAGAAAGATCCAATTGAAGTGTCTCCGCTCCAATGCATACCGGGCGTATCGTTATGGCTCCAGTGTGACCACTGACTAACAATTTCTGGTACTGGTTGAGGGCTGGGAGGTGTCAAGTAGTAGTAGCTGGCAAATGCCGCAAACTCGCGGATGCTATCTGCATAATCCTTTGATACAAGGGCCGTTTGCGGGTGTTCCGGATTGTAATTGCGTCCAAAAAGATTGTTCTTTTGACGGGCAACGAGCGAAGTACCGGCATCACTTTCCATTTTTGATTCACCAAGTATGAAACGCCCGTCCATCCCATATTTTTGCTCCATATCATAGATCACCTGGCCCTGCCCACGAAGGGCTGGGAAGTCCTTATCTATAATTGCCTCGAACTGCTCAGGCGATAGACCGGATTTTGTCAAAATATTGTAATTGGACGTGATCTCTGCTGAGATGGCAACTTCGGGAGTTGGCTGTTGCACCGTAGCCGGAGCGGGTGTAGGTGTTGGTTCGGTTAGTGGAGGGGGGAGTTCTGGCGGCGCGGTATCGTAGTGTACGAGTGCGTAACTCGGTTTAATCCGGGCATGGAAGTGAGTGTCGTGATTTGGC
>JBKJPJ010000100.1:0-6471 GCA_046595225.1 Saccharimonadales bacterium (SeqCode) | reverse complement strand
AATTAAGGCTGATGAACCAAGTCATAGTAAGGCATTACTGCAGAAATTTGGTATGCCATTCGAGAAAGATCAAACTAAAGAGGAGTCTAAGTAATGGCAAAAAAATCAATTATTGCTCGTGATCTGAAACGCCACAAAATGGCCGATCAATATGCCGAGCGCCGGGCCGAACTCAAACAAGCCGGTGACCGTGAAGGCCTCCATCTATTACCACGCAATAGTAGCCCTACCAGGCGCAAGAACCGTTGCACCGAAACCGGCCGACCGCATGCCTACATGCGTCAATTTGGATTATCACGAATATCATTCCGGGAACATGCAAACAAGGGTGAAATTCCAGGTATAACAAAGGCCAGTTGGTAAGGAGAAGACATGTCGAACGTAAGTACAGACCCAATCGCAGATATGCTTTCACGTATACGTAATGCTGTAGCAGTCCGTAAACATACCGTGGTTTTGCCACACTCTAAAGTAAAAGAATCCGTTGCTAAGCTCATTAAAAAAGCCGGCTTTTTGGATGGTATAACCGTCACTGATGCTACCGTTGGCAAAACTATGGAAATTACTATTAACCAAGCGGATACTAATGCCCGGATTACCGAGATTAAACGCTTAAGCCGCCCCGGACGTCGTCAATATGTGGGCAGCGACAAAATTCCAACTGTTAAACAGGGACGTGGTGTAGTGGTTGTCTCTACCAGCAAGGGAATGATGACTGGAATCGATGCCAAAAAACAGGGTATCG
Source organism: Saccharimonadales bacterium (SeqCode) (assembly GCA_046595225.1). Taxonomy (GTDB): domain Bacteria; phylum Patescibacteriota; class Saccharimonadia; order Saccharimonadales; family OMJO01; genus CAZBRC01. The sequence continues at coordinate 5,726 of JBKJPJ010000100.1, read as the reverse complement.
GTGGCGAACTAATTTGTAAGATTTATTAAGAATAGGTACTAAGGAATATTATGAGTCGAATAGGAAAACAGCCGATTACAATCCCCAGCGGTGTGACAATCACTGTCGACGCAGACAAAGTTATTGTCAGTGGTTCTAAAGGATCACTTGAACAGTTTATGATGCCAGGAATTAGCTTGGCTCAGGTAGACCAAACCGTAACCGTTACTCGGGCTTCGGAGATTGCCGAACATCGTGCCAAGCATGGTTTGATGCGCTCATTAGTCAACAATATGGTACTCGGAGTTAACGAGGGCTTTAGCAAGCAATTAGAACTTACCGGTGTGGGCTACCGAGTAGCTTTAATCGGTGATCAATTGAAATTCAATGTAGGATTCTCCCACGAAGTACTGTATAAACTACCCCAAGGTATCACTGCCAAGGTGGAGCAAAATATAATTACGGTTAGCGGTATGAGTAAGCAACAGGTTGGGCAAGCCGCCGCCGAGATACGATCTATTAAAAAACCTGAACCTTATAAGGGCAAAGGCATCAAATATGTTGGTGAGCGCATTATCCGTAAGAGCGGTAAGTCAGGAAAAGAGAAGTAGCATATGAATCGTTTAGCACAAAAAAGCAATAATCTAGCCCAGCGCAAAGGCCGTATCCGATCGACGGTTATTGGCACGCCAGACCGCCCACGGTTAAGTATTTTTATTAGTAGCTTACATGTGACTGCACAAGTAATTGACGACAGCCGGCAAACTACGGTTGCCTATGCCACTACTGTTGGTCAGAAAAAATTAGCCGGTAGCCTTACTGAAAAAGCAGAATGGGTCGGAACTGAAATTGCAAAGAAAGCTCAAACCGCCAAGGTACAGAAGGTAGTATTCGATAGAAACGGCCGTCAATATCATGGTCGTATTAAAGCCCTCGCAGAAGCCGCACGTAAACAAGGATTGGAGTTCTAACATGCCGCAAGTAGATCGACGCCGCAACAATCCTCGCCCTGGGCAGATTGTTGAAGAAAAACAATATGATGAACGAGTAGTTAACATTGACCGTGTTGCCCGTGTAGTTAAAGGTGGCCGCCGTTTCAGATTTCGTGCTCTCGTTGTACTCGGAGATCACAAGGGTAAAGTTGGAGTTGGAGTTGCTCGTGGTGCCGATGTAACAACAGCGATTACCAAAGCAACTGACGTGGCCAAGAAACAAGTGATAAAAGTTTCCCTATATAACAATACCTTGACACACGAAACAGAGGCCAAGGTCAGCGGCGCCCGGATTTTTATAAAACCAGCGAGCCCGGGAACTGGTCTGATTGCTGGTGGAGTCGTGCGGACGGTTTTAGAAGTAACGGGTATTAGTAACGCACTCTCTAAGTCAATTGGGTCAAGCAACAAGATCAATGTTGCTTACGCCACCATCGAAGCATTGCAAGCCACTAAGCCAGCCAGCCAATGGGTAACTTTAAAAACCAAGCCATCAACACCAGCTAAAGCAGCTCCTAAAAAGGCAGCAGCATGAAATACAACGAACTTAATGTAACCAAAAAACGATCAATTAAAAGAGTTGGGCGTGGTATATCGGCTGGTCAAGGCAAAACTGCCGGTCGCGGCACAAAAGGCCAAAGTTCACGAACAGGCAGCAGCCGTAAGCCAGGTTTCGAAGGTGGCCAAACCCCGTTAATGCAAAAATTACCGAAGTTACCCGGCTTCCGTTCAATTCGCCCTAAAGCAGAAGTTATTTATACTGGACAACTTGATAGCATTGAAAAAACAAATAAAACTCAAACGATCGACAACCACGTTCTTGCACAAATGGGTTTTACCAGCAGTGCGCACGTGCGAGTTAAATTAATTACCAAAGGTGAGGTTACCAAAAAAGTTGCTATTAGCCTTCAAGGCGCCAGCGCTTCGGCTATTGCAGCAATCGAAAAGGCCGGCGGTAGTTTTATGCAAGTTGAACAAGTTAAGCGTAGTAAAAAAACAAAGCCAGCCAAATAAGAATTACAGCAATGCTTTAGATACAGTAAGTCGTACGATATACTGTTACAATCGAGAGTAGAAGAAGGAAACATTAGAATATGACCGGGAAGGTTATTTGGCAGTCACTTAAGAACCGCGATATGCGCAAACGCATATTGGCTGTTATTGGTATGTTGTTGGTTTTCCGAATACTGGCGCATATACCTGTTCCACTCAGCAACCCCGAAACTCTCAAGCAACTACTCAAGAATTTATTCGCTACCAATGCTAACACTCCCCAGTTACTGAGCTTTATAAATGTATTATCGGGCGGAGCCTTAGCCAATTTCTCCATAATGCTGGTTGGGCTGGGGCCCTACATTAACGCATCGATTATTATGCAATTGCTTACTAAAGCTATTCCCCAGCTAGAAGCGCTTAACAAAGAGGGTGAATATGGCCGCAAAAAAATAAACCAGTATACTCGAATGTTAACCTTACCATTAGCCATGATTCAGTCTGTTGGAATGATTTATTTAGTTAGACAGTCTGCATTACAAATATCGGGAATCGGCGATATTACTGCGCATACCTCACCCGCCCAATGGGCGTTGATGATTGGCGCCTTAACCGGGGGCTCAATGTTGCTTATGTGGTTAGGGGAACTTATTACTGAGGAGGGTGTGGGGAATGGTATTTCGTTGATTATTACTGTAGGTATCGTAAGTGCCTTACCTAAGGCTATTGGTGGCTTAATAACCTCTGTGACATCAAATACCAATAAACTAGTTATCTTTAGCCACAAGCTACCCATAAGCAAGCAGGGATTACTGTACGGCGCTATAACTATTATAGGTGTGTTACTGGTGACTATATTTGTAGTAAAACTTAATGAAGCTTCACGGAAGATTACTATTAATTATGCCAAACGCGTACAAGGCAATCGAGCTTATGGGGGCGTAACCACCACTTTGCCGGTGAAACTTATTACTGCCGGTGTCGTACCAATTATATTTGCAGTGGCATTTTTAAGTGTTCCTAGTTTTGTAGGTCAATTAATGAGTAATGCGGGTAGCACTAATCTGCAACACATTGGTGCGAATCTCACCAGGTGGTTCCAGAACCCCAGTGCCACAACTTTCCAGCAACCGGGATTTACTCCCTATATTTATCCTTTGGTCTACTTTTTACTTGTGTTTGTGTTCACTTACTTTTACACCAGTATTACATTTAATGCCCAGGAAATTGCTGAGAACCTACAAAAACAAGGTGGCTTTATCGAAGGCGTACGGTCAGGCAATCAAACTGAAAAATACCTATCAAAGGTGGTAAATCGTTTAACGTTGTTTGGAGCCTTAAGCTTAGGTTTACTGGCCATGCTCCCAATACTGGCTCAAGCCTTCCTGAAGTCGAATGTAGCCCTTAGTGGAACTAGTGTACTGATTTTAGTATCTGTGGCATTAGAAACGCTTAGATCAATTGAGTCGCGGGCATTAATGGTTACCTATGATCAGTACGAACAGCCCGATTTCTTTTATGAAAATCAGCCCGGTGTTGCATCACGGCGCCTACGATTCTTACCCCGTCGAAAACAAAAGTAATTTACTCTTTACAAACAGTGGTGGATATTGGTATACTAATTTGACGTTATCTTTTATGGTCAAGAATAAGGAAGTTATAGAACTATCAGGAACAATTATGGAGGCCTTACCAGGCACTCAGTTCCGTGTAGAACTTGAAAATGACCATCAAATTATAGCTCATGTAGCCGGAAAGATGCGAAAACATTACATTCGCCTTGTACCCGGAGACGGCGTGACGGTCGAGTTGACCCCTTACGATCTTAGTAAGGGAAGAATCACCTATCGCAAATCATAATTTATACACACCAGTAGCAGTGTGTCATTGCCATTAACGAAAGGACAATGATCCGCATGAAAGTGCGTGCCAGCGTAAAAAAGATTAGTCCCGACGACAAAATTGTCCGTAGAAAAGGCAGATTGTATGTTATTAACAAGCTTAAGCCCAAGCATAAGCAAAGGCAAGGTTAATTTATGGCGCGTATATCCGGGGTAGTCATTCCCGACGGAAAACAAATCCAAATTGCACTTACTTATGTTTATGGCGTTGGTCCAAAAACAAGTTCCGCCATTTTAACTGCTGCTAAAGTTGAACCAACTATTCGTACAAAAGATTTGACCGATTCAGAAATTTCTAAAATTCAGGAAGTTATCAACGACACCTATACCGTAGAAGGCGAATTACAAAGAATTGTAAGTACCAATATAAAGCGTCTGAGAGATATTAAAAGCTACCGTGGTATACGTCATGGTTCAGCACTTCCCAGCCGTGGTCAACGAACCCGTACAAATGCTCGTACTCGGCGTGGTAAAAAAGTAACCGTTGGTGGAACGAATAAGAAGGTGGCGGCGAAAACCTAAGGAATATTATGGCTGAAGAAAAAACTACCCCCATTACTAAAGAAACTGAAACTACACCTGATGAAGCAGTATCTAAGAGTACTGTTGCTACAAATAACGACAGCACCGCAGCCGCACCAGCACCAACTCCTCGAAAGAAAAAGTCCAAGCGCCCGGTTCCCCATGGTCAGGTTCACGTATTGGCTACCTTTAATAACACTATTATCACGTTTACCGACAATAATGGCGGTGCATTAGCAGCAGCCAGTGCAGGTGGTTGCGGTTTTAGAGGTTCTAAAAAGGGTACCGCCTATGCAGCTCAGATTGCAGCTGAAAAAGCTGGCCGTACTGCAGTAGCAATGCATGGCATCCGTAAAGCAGACGTATTTGTAAAAGGTATCGGATTGGGCCGCGATGCTGCAGTTCGAGCTTTGCATGGCCTCGATATTGGCATAGAGACGTTAACTGATGTTACCGGAATTCCTCATGGTGGTTGTAGACCACGTAAGGCACGAAGGGTTTAAGGACTAGATATGGCACGAGATAGAGGTTCAATTGTAAAAATGAGTCGCCGTGAAGGCTATGCTTTGCACCCTAAAGCACACAAAGCTTTAGTTAAGCGGGCTGCACTACCTGGTGAACAACAGAGTGGCCGGAGACGGAATAAACCCAGCCAGTACTCAATACAGCTCCGTGAAAAGCAAAAAGTTAAGCGGCTTTATGGTTTGCTAGAAAAGCAGTTTAGCAACCTTATGAAGGAAGCTTCAAGTACTAAAGGCCAATCTGGCGAAATGTTGCTACAGCTATTAGAGCAACGGGCCGACAATGCCGTCTACCGTTCCGGGTTAGCTCCCAGCCGGCGAGCCGCCCGCCAACTGGTTACCCACGGTCATTTTATTCTTAATGGCCGGAGAGTGGATATTCCCTCAATACGGCTAAAATCTGGAGATGTATTGATAGTACGTCCGAAAAGCCAAAAATCTGAGTATTTCAAGCAAATTGATGATATAAGTCCGGCACCAAGTGAGTTACCCTCATGGATAAAGTGCAATCGGAAGAAGTTAGAAATTTCCATTACCGGCTTACCGCTCCGTGAAGAGTCCGAGCCAGATATTAACGAGCAACTAATAGTCGAGTACTACTCACGCTAACAAGGAAGGCAAGAGAGCTAATATTATGTCAAAAAATATTCACATACCAGGAATCGTAAAAGTTGATGACCACAATCCAACGAGTGCCACGTTTACGGTAGAGCCATTACACACAGGCTACGGTATGACATTAGGAAACAGTTTACGCCGTGTGCTTCTTTCAAGTATCTCTGGCGCAGCAGCTACGGCCTTTAAAGTAGAAGGCGCTT
>JBKJPJ010000070.1:0-3883 GCA_046595225.1 Saccharimonadales bacterium (SeqCode) | reverse complement strand
GCTTTCTTGACTTGTTAGATGGCGATTCTGCCACGATGGCTGTTCCCTGTTCCTTCCGAATTTACCGGAATTTAAAAACACCTACCATGATAGTAGATGCCTGCTGGTGTCAAGTATACCTCAGGTTAGGAATAAATACAATAAATGTTGAGCCTCTGTTGAGTTCACTCTGCAAACTGATCTCGGCGTGAACTAATCTTGCTAATTTCATGGTTACGTACAACCCCAGACCAGTTCCATTATTCTCACGGGTACGGTAATCTTCGCTACGGAAAAATTTATCATATACTTTCTCTTGATCGCTTTTACTAATGCCAATGCCGGTGTCGGCCACTGAGAACTCTATCCCCCCTTGTTTATTACGAGCGCCCACAGTAATGCCACCAGTTTCGGTATATTTAATTGCGTTGGTAATAAAGTTTTGGAGTATTTCTCGAACATATAATTTACTGGTCTGTAAGGCCTCCAGATTTGGATCTAATGTGGCGGTTAGCGTAAGTTTTTTAGCCTCGGCCTCGGGGCTGTAGTTTTTGATAAGTTCTTCGACGAGCGTGTGGGCGTTGACTGTTTCTACGTCGAGTGTCAATTTTCCCCGCTCAGCCCGCGATAAGGTAGCTAAATCATTGATAAGGCCCGATAAAAAAATGGTTTGATTATAGGCTTGTTTCAATGCCTCCTTAATTTTGCCGAGATCGCCGTCCTTCTCGACTATCAGCTGAGCGTTGCTAATATTTCCTTCGGTTATTGCTATAGGCGTTCGGAGTTCATGGCTGACTACACTTATAAACTCATCGCGTTCTTCTTCTAAAGATTTTTCGCGGGTTATATCGCGTAATAGCAACACATACCCTTTCATCCCTGTCTGACCATAGCCCAACCGCACGGGCGCAATACTGGTGTACAGGTTTATTGTACTGCCGTCTTTATATTGCAATCGCCACTCACGGGAGCTGGTTGAAACTTTGGTTTCGCTAATTACGCGGCTAATATCCACCGGCTGGTTATTTTTATCAATTAGTTTTAGTACGTCCTGTATACGACGGCCAGTTACGGTAGCGTTAACATCAAGTGTATTGAGAGCTGCACCATTATATAAAACTACCTTGGTTTGCTCATCGATAGCTATAACCCCATCACCCATACTGTTAATAAGGCTATTAAGTCGTTCGCGTTCAAGGTCTGCTGTCTGCAACGAGGGAACTGACTGGGCTGGTAAGTCGGGCATAGCCCTTATTATGCCATAAGCGGTGTTGTTCGGTTGAATTATTCTACAGCAATGGTTGGCTGAAAGTTTCGCATTTCTTTACGGATTTGTTTACTATCGGGCAATGCCTGCATTACTAATGACCAAAATTCAGCGTTATGGGCATGTACTTGGGTGTGTGCCAGTTCATGTACTAAAACGTAATCAATATTTCGCCAGGGCAATTGCATTAAATAGCAGTTTAAAGTGATGAAGCCCAAGCTGGAGCAACTTCCCCAACGACTTTTGAGTTGTCTCACTCCCACGCCGCTATATGAATAGCCGTGCTTGATAGCCAGATCGCGTAGACGCTGGGGTAATAACTGTTTACCCTCGGCAACTAAAGCGCGGGTAATACCTCTTTTTGCAGCCGTCTGGTTGCCGCTATCTGACGGGTTTGATCCTGGTAGGATCTTTACAATAATAGTGGTGTCGTTAACGCGCACCGTTGATTTATTTAGATCGGCGTACTCAAAATGCAAGCGATGATATTTGCCTACCTTAGTGTTATCTCCAAATAGCAAACTCGGTTGTTGATGTTTAGCAATCCATTCCCGTTTACTAGCGACGAACGTCAATGCAGTTTTATACGGAGCCCACGGTGGTGTACTAACCCTTACCCCATCTTCGGCTATTCGTATGGTAAGACGGCGTGTACCCTTGCGGCGATACACCGCTACTTTGCCAATTCCTTCTACTTCAAAAATTCGGGCGGGCATTAACGGATAATAATGTTGCGGCGGCTTTTGTCGAAACGGCCGGCTAAAGGATTGGGAATTAGATTAACGAGGCCGGGTTTTACGGTTGCAGGGTTAGAAGATGCGGTTATGATGCCCAGATCATATAATTTTTTTATAACTGCACTTTTTTGGGTGTTATACGTATGTTTACCACTTACAACTACATAATCGTCCAAATTAGATGGGTTTTGCATGTACGTCTGTAACGATTCAAAGGTGGTACGGTCCATGGCACGGGCGAACTTATCGTCTATCCGACGGCGGTCACGATTTACGACCCTCGTAAAAGCACTTTCAATGTCGATCTGCACCCATACAACTAGGGTTTGGGCTTTAGCTTTTCGAGCCATATCGCGGAGTGTGCGTCTTTCCATGGCCCGGCCTGCGTTGGTGTCCCATATAACACTTAGTCCTGCACGCAAAAACTCTTCGGCCATATACTCCATGAGGTTAGTAATAAGCTCGTTCTCTTTTTTGTCATATTGCGGTTCGTCAAACAATTCAAACCGTATACGGTCGGCTTGTAAGTGGGCAGCGCCTAGATCAACGCTAATTTGACGTGCCAGTGCAGTCTTTCCAGCTCCTGGGTAGCCATAGAGCGTCACTAATACGGGTCGGTTTAACTGCACTTTGCTCATCTAGTTATTGTATAACAGAATTTGCTAAATTAGAAAAGTTAAACAGATGACAAAAGCATTAAAGTCATTCATAAAGTAAAACAATATACTGTATACTGGTTATGTAAATTATGAATAAAACTCATGACAAAAAATACGCAGCACTACAGTTGAGAAAAAAGGGCTATTTATATTCCCAAATCGCTGCCGAGTTGGGCGTATCGCAGTCAACTGCAGCTGTGTGGACGAAAACAACGCCATTAACTTCATACCAAATGCAACTCCTAAAGTACCAGCAGAAAACTAGTAGAAATAACAAAATACGGAACCTAGCAATAATTAATATTGGAAAACGTGTAGAAAGAGAAAGATTGTTAAGATTGGAAGCAAAGAAAATTGTTAACCTTGTTGTTACCAATACCGTGAATAAAAAGTTAATATGTGCGCTTCTTTTTTGGTGCGAAGGCGGAAAGGATACACGTGGGGGAATGAAATTCATCAACTCCGATCCGATAATGGTTAAGATGTACTTAAAATTTTTAAGACAATCTTTCAGTATCGATGAATCTAAATTGAGAATTATGCTGCATCTTCATAGTTATCATAATCGTGAACAGCAACTTATATATTGGTCAGCGATCACATCGATTCCTATAGAACAATTCTATCAACCATATATTAAGCCTAATGGAGGCAAGAATAAGAGAGTAAACTATGCCGGATGTGTGAGTGTACGATATCTTGATACATCCTTAGGTAAGTTATTGAAGATGATTTATACTGAGTTCGGTATTTATATAGGGGTGTAGCTCACCTGGCTAGAGCGTCGGTCTCCAAAACCGAAGGTAGGGGGTTCAAGTCCCTCCACCCCTGCCAAGACCACCATTAGGTGGTTTTTTAGTGTTTGCGGGGTTTTACTTCGTTGCGGCCAAGACTTTTTTTGGTTTCTACATATAAAACATGCCTGCGCAGTACCGGGTCATATTTTCGAAGTTCAAGCTTATCAGGGGTATTTTGGACATTCTTAACAGTGTAGTAGTGCCGATGACCACTTTCTTCGGAAACCATTCCGACTGTCTTTCGTTTGCCGCCTTTTTTTGCCATAACTGAAGTAATTTAACAGATTAAACTGATTTTTACAAGGGTAGATTATTGGAGCCGAAAACGGGAGTCGAACCCGTGACCTCAACTTTACCATAGTTGCGCTCTACCGCCTGAGCTATTTCGGCAAACTGCTAACAATTATATCTCTCAATTTTGTGTTATGAAAATATACTGTTACC
>JBKJPJ010000056.1:0-4777 GCA_046595225.1 Saccharimonadales bacterium (SeqCode) | reverse complement strand
CCAGGCAGCGCTAACGGGACACCTCGTATTTGCGACCCTCCACACCACCAATGCTGCCACCTCGCTGCCACGGCTGCTGGACATGGGAATTGAACCGTTTCTAATCGCCAGTACTGTTCGAGTGGTAGTTGGTCAAAGGCTTGTTCGAAGATTATGCTTGGATTGCCGAAAATCCTACACGCCGGATTCCGCCACCGTAAAACAGATAGAAGACACCTTCAGTATAGATAGCACCGGTGGCATTAAACGGTTACACCAACTCGAGCTCCAAGCCCTCGAAAGTGGTATTGGCATTGATACCAAAGGCAAGCAATCGGATACCAGCCAGCCATCTACCACCGAGACTCGAATAAACAGATTATGGAAAGCCCATGAAGAAGGGTGTAACAGTTGCGGACATACCGGCTATAAAGGCCGGGTTGGGTTATATGAAGTCTTGGATAATTCCTCAGAACAACAGCACTTAATAGTCACGAGCTCTACCAGTGACCTGATCCAGCAACAAGCCATAAAAGAAGGCACTATCACCATGCAATTAGATGGCCTGGTAAAAGCTTTACGAGCCCAAACTTCTTTAGAAGAGATCTTACGCGTCACCAGCGATAAATAATATGAAATTCAATTACACCGCCACCAATAGAGAAAATAAAACTATTCACGGCAGCGCTCAAGGCGTCAACCGGGAGGCCGTCTTAGCCCTGTTACGAAAACAAGAACTCCATCCTATTGTAGTCAAGGCTGATTCTGGGGTGAGCCAGTTAAAAGGGCGGCCCCGGCACGTAAAACTACGGGATCTAGTTATTTTCACCCGGCAATTATCTACTATGATTTCGGCCGGAGTCCCCATTACCCGCTGTTTAACAACTCTCCAGGAACAAAGTGAAAGTAACTATTTCAAGCTAGTTATAAACGATATCACTAAGGAAGTTGAAGGCGGCACAACTATGGGAGAGGCCTTTGCAAAATATCCCAATATTTTCTCGGACGTATATATAAATATGGTTAAGGCAGGTGAAGCCGGTGGAATTTTAGATGAAATCCTCAAGCGTTTAGCTTCACAGGTAGAGCAAGACGCTTCAATGCGTAAAAAAATCAAGAGTGCCATGACCTACCCTATGGTTATATTTTCTATAACTATAGTGGCCTTCTTTGGAATTATGATATTTGTAATTCCAAAAATTAGTAAAATCTTGACCGACCTGGGCGGGCCGAATGCCAAACTACCAGTGTATACCCAAGCAATGATAAATATTAGCAATTTTTTAAGAGGAAATTTTATATTGGTAGCGCTAATCATGGGATTAATTTTTTATGTTGTACGTCGCTATATCCGTACACCTCATGGCAAGTATCAGCTGCACGCCCTAATGTTACGATTACCCATCTTGAGGACCATTATAATTAAAGTAGCTATTGCCCGCTTTGCTCGGACATTTGCCTCACTAATGTCTGCCGGGGTAAGCGTCTTGGAGGCTCTAGAAGTTACCGGAGGAGCTATCGGCAATAAAGTTATTGAGGCAGAATTAACTGCCGCCGCTAAGGAGGTTAAGAGTGGAAAACAATTGAGTGAACCACTATCTAAGAGTAAGCACTTTCCACCGATCGTATCCCAGATGCTAGCGGTAGGTGAGGAAACCGGGCAAACAGATACCATTTTAGTTAAAGTGGCGGATTTTTATGAAGAAGAGGTAACCGTTATGGTGGATGGCTTGAGCTCAATCATCGAACCTTTAATGATAGTGGTCCTGGGAAGCTTGGTGGGCTTGATTGCCGCCAGCGTTATGGGACCCATAGCATCTCTGAGTAAGAACATCGGCAATTAATTAACCCCTTGACGCGGTAGGGCTTATGGTTATAATCTATTCACAGATGCATACCCAATTGCTTGGGCATCATTACAATAAACATTATATAAGGAGGGTGGGCACCCATGACCCTAAAACGTAACCAAAAAGGTTTCACCATTGTGGAACTGTTGATTGTAATCGTTGTGATCGGCATTTTAGCCGCATTAGTAATTACAACTTTTACAGGTATCCAACAAAAAGCACGTGACACAGATCGTGAAAATGATATTAGAATTCTCCATACAAGTTTGGAAGCGTACTTTGCGACAAGTACCAAATATCCAACTCTTGGTAACCTGAATGATGCCACTTGGCGCAGCACTAACATGAAAGGTCTTGACGCTGACACACTTAAAGACCCTAGAGGTTCGGCTTCGGCATTGGTAGCTGCTCCTGGTAGCAACGTCTATTCATACACTGTTACTCCTAGCGGTTGTGACAATTCCACTACTGGTGGTGACTGTACTGCGTACACGCTCACAGCAACCAAAGAAAGTGGCGGCACCGTCGTAAAGACCAGCCTAAACTAAACCTTGTACGATTTTAAGCAAGGGTAGTCCAAAAAGCCCCCGGTATTACTAAATACCGGGGGCTTTTAAATGTATACTATAACTAATGAAACATAAGCTTTTTCCTCTTAAACAGGGAGGATTCACCACAGTTGAACTTTTGGTTGCCTGTGTTATATTTCCGATGGTAGCTATAGGTGTGTCAAACGCATACGGCGCAGTAAGGAAATCGTATACGCTTTCCCGCCAATATAACGAGATATATGCTGTACTCAGTGCTTGTCCAGAAATTGACCGGGCACTCGAATATTCCTCTCTGTCTAATCTGACTAATTGCTTTCCTAATAATACTTTCAAGACAGAAGGCGGTACTGGCTTTGTTACTACCTATAGCCCGGTGCTGCAAGTGACTGATACCTCCAGTCTGGGGACCAGTGATCCTTTACAAACCGTGCCGGACTCCAAAGTCGTCAATATTACCGTTGGTTTCCCCAATAGTACTGCGCCTAATTTAGAGCTGCGCATGCTTATAACCAGAAATGGTATAGGTCAGTTATGAAGGTTCTACGCAATCAAGCAGGTTTTACTATTCCAGAATTGCTATCAGTTATGATTGTTAGCTCAATATTTACGGGGTTATTACTTTTTTTTGGGATCAATTATTGGCGATATGGCTACTTATTAGAGGCCGATTTAGATACTTTTATTAGCAGGCTCAATGCCGGCGATTATTTGCGTGATTCTATCGGAGAATCCTCGGGGTTGATTATTCAGAATAGCTTAGCTGATGTAAATACACTGCAACCGGACCCAGCTATCGCATCTGGCCAATACTGGTTGCCGGTTCATGCGATACCAGGGAATAAACCAGTTGGGGCAAGTGGTGTTATTACTCCCCTTATGTACTTTAGAAGGCTTAGTGTTAATACTACCGGGTCAGTAATTTTAAACGGTTCACTGCCCTATGAAGACGAGTATATGTTGTATTTGAACGGAGCCACAAAACAGCTTCTGGCGCGGACCATTGCTAACCCGAATGCGCCCAATAATCGAATAAAATCCAGTTGCCCCCCGGCGACGGCAACAACACTCTGCCCCCCCGATAAAGTTGTGGTCAGCAATGTAAATTCAATAGACATGCGTTATTTCTCCCGAACCGGCAACACACTCGATTATTCATCGGTGACCGATCCTAATACGGGGACCTATAATGGACCAGATTTTTCGGTAGTAGAAGTAGTGGAGGTAACCATTAACATCCAGAAAAAACCTATCTTTCAGAAAACTAACGCTACCCAAAACAGCACTATAATTCGTATTGCATTAAGGAACAGCTAATGAAGGTTTTAAAACAACTAAAACAAGAAGGATCGATCCTCGTCTCTATCCTAATAGTGACGATCTTCTTAATCACTATTGTTGCTAGTTTAATGTCCTTGGCTAATGCCAACGTAATCCGGGCTAAACAGCGAGTATTTCTTTTGCAAGCCCAATATACCGCAGAATCTGGTGCGGACGCTGCTATTGCCCAGTTTAATAACAGCAATACAAGCTACACGGGCACCGGGAGCACCGACACCGTAGTACTTAATAATGGTCGCTTTAAAGCCACTTTCGCAACCACAGTTACTGCTGGATCGAGTAATAAAGAAAAAATAATAACATCAACAGGTAAAGTTTACTTGCCTGCTACAGCCACCCAACCCACTCTCAAGAGAACTATCGAAGTTAGTGCACGTCAGAGTTCCGCTACTATAAGTTCGGGTATGCTATCTCGCAATATTATAAATGTTGATAGTGGTGTCAAAAGTATCAGCGGTCGTGATGTTTTTGCAAATGGTTATATTATTTTGAATAAAAACACCACCGATTTGATTGCCGAAAATATAACTGTTGCCGATAAAAACACCAGTGCATCGAACTGTTCTATTGGAGGAACCGGCAATCTTGTGAAGCCCGCTAGTTTTACGACAGCCGGTCAGACAAAAACTAAAATTATACTTGGCTATAACAATTGTATTTCGCCCCCCGGCAACACTAGCAATACTAATTTTGACGTATTAACTAACCAAACCTCATTATCCAAGGTACAGTCAACCTACATTCCTTGGACACAGTTTATGGACACCAGTTATCAAAATTCCGTTAATAATTGTACCGACTGGACCAGCGGTTCGAGCCCCCGCACAATCCCAAAAACTGGCAATACCAAAAAAACTCATTATCCTGACAGTGCTAGCTCAATAAGCACATCTTGTGGGACTGCTGGTGATCTACCATTAACCGGCGAATATATTATTACCGATCACGTACATCTTCGGGCTAATCTATGTAAAACCTCGGCCTGTTCCCCTACCTTCAATAACACCAGCGGCAGTCTAAAGTTTGTTTTTGTAGAAGGGACAATCAATTTTGATAGCC
>JBKJPJ010000061.1:0-3865 GCA_046595225.1 Saccharimonadales bacterium (SeqCode) | reverse complement strand
GCCAAATTATGCGATGGTTTCAGAATTTATATTTTGAGCCTACCTGTAAAATGGCAGGGTTCGTTATTATAGACGTATGAGATTGCGGCTTTATTAACATTGTAAAGGCATTACGCCTAGCCGTGAATGACGAGCCAGAAAAAAGGCTGAAAACTATTAAGCAGCCTGTATTATTTCTCAGAGGCGAACATGATCCAATTGCCCCCACTAAATGGTTAAAATATTTAGAAAAAAAGGGTAATAATGTACGACAGGAAGAAAAAAAAGGAGTGGCCCACGCAATAAATTTCAATTCTCCCAGTCCCCTAACAAACACCATAATAGAATTTCTCAGCCAAAGTACCTAATCAGGTATATAGTACGTAAAATAACAAATATCCGAACTTACTAACTCGACCGGTTACTATTTAGCTTTTTTAGCTCGAGTAATAAGTTTACCGATTTGGGCATGGTAACTATCAACCTGCCAAGTAGTATTTGCGTAATTAGCTAGCAAGACGACAATGCCCATTACAATCAGGCTCCTCTCTGATAAATTCATAATTTTTAATATAAACAGAAAAAAACCACAAAATATTACTAGAATTACTATATGAAATAATAGTGCCTTAATTTTTGTATTAACATTCATTGGCCACCGGCCATGATTCGAACCATTTTGTACCGTATCTAACCAGCGAACTTTCTGCTTAATACCCCATACTTCCATTATATTGTGTAAAAGCTCAGCCCAGCAAAGCGCCACAAGTATTAATAGTTTGTTATCCATAAGCTAATAATAGCAAAATGATCATAGTTATTGTTATGTCCGAGGGACATGAGTACACCAGCCAAGCTAATGGTCAGATTTTCAAGAATTTAGCTAACTTTCGGCTTCCGAGGGTTATAGCATAGATTATCCCTAAGGCGTGCCCGTTCACGGGCAGGTTATCTTCGTATGCCCCCTCGATGCAGGTATCTTTTACCGGAACGATCGTATCTGTTAGTGGATGTACGGAGAGTATTTTAAGCCGGTCTGATTGATTCAGCTTTTTTAAGTTGTGGGGGAGTACCATTAATGATTCTTTAAATGAGGGATGAATTCTAAATGTATTTTCGATAGTTTGAGGGTTTCTTAATTTACCACAGATACATATCACTTTTTGGATTGACGAGGTTCTTTGTGCATAGGCATTAATCGCCGCACTTGCACCGGCACTCGAACCTATCAGCGAAACAAGATTGCCTTTTTCAATTTGTATATCAATTTGCTGCAGTAAATCTTGTAATTTTACATCAAAAGCTCGTGTATCTGACCAGTTCATGGGGGTGTAGTGAACTTTAAAACCGTAAAATATCCATATGCCTAGGAGTAATTGCTTTTCCACGGGGTGGGGATCGTTGATTCCTGGAATGTAAAAAATATGATGGGCTTTAGACATAGATTTACATCATATCAAAAATTTTTTTAATATTTTCTAACACCACTCTCGGTATTGAAGTGATAAGACTTATTCGGTGAGCATACTGCACCTTAAAAAATTATTGAATTTTAGGTTAACATATCTACATGAAGTATCGAAAGTTAATCTTAAATCGTAAAGTAATTGCTTTTACGATCTGTTTTGCGAGTGTAATCATAGCAATGGGGGTATGGCTACATTTGCCGATAATCCAAGATGCAGGTACTTCTAATGGTTATAAATGCAATCGTATGCATATCTATATTCCAAGAAGGTTGGACTTCAATGGCTGCCGCACAGTCACTGGGTTAATAAAACAGGTTAAGATTGAACCTGATGGGGATAGCCATGCCTTACTTAAGCTGGATGATCAATATATAGGAATGCTCACACCACAGAATTACCAACGACAGCAAGGATATTTGGTTATTGAGGATACCTGCCACGCTAAACCCAAAGATATATTGGTACATTTGATTTGCCTAAACTTCACCAGTAAGCTGCCGAACCCGGAGACTAATAAGAGATATCAAATAACCGGTAATTACGTTATTGATGATTGGCATGGAAGCTGGGCAGAAATCCACGGCCTTTCAGAATTAAAACAGCTAGATTAGGTACTATTATTAAAACTAGCGAAGGTTATAACATCCTCCGCTAGTTTTAATTGTTTAGTATTTGATATTTGTATCGAGTTTTAAAATACCTTGTTCCATATTCTTACAAACACAGAGTTTGAATTGCTGTTACTCGTATTTCCGGAAGCCGCTGCACCACCAAAGGTATTGTGGTTACTGTTAACATTTCCACTTGCAGAAGTCTGTGAGCTATTGTTTGAACTCCTCACATTATTAGTGTTGGTAATATCGGTAGTACTAGATGAGTTTCCGTGTACTGTATTAGTTGAACCAGGGCCAGTATTGCTTATTGAAGAGGATCCAGAATTACCATGGTTGTTTTGGCCTTGAGAACCAGCAGATCCTTGATGTGTTCGAATAATCTGACCGCAGGCTACAGGAAGCAGTGGATCATAGACTACTGTAGTTGGACTGCCATTTGGCGTATCTACACTTTCAGGAGCAAATCCACCATGGATTACTATATGCTGATCAGACAGTGGGGTCAGTGAACTTAGAGCTTGAACTGCATATTGGTTATTTACATCAAAAGGTATAGTTTGGTTGTACTGAAACCCACCGTTAACGTTAGAATGAGGGAAGTTGTTAGCTACCGGCACGCCGGCAAATGGGGCGAAAAGATCAGTTCTTGATGGTGGGCCAAACGTTGTTGGAGGGTCAGTAAAGTTCACTTTAATTGGTCCATAAAAAGGAGCCCCTTCAAATACTGACACCAAACGGTCGTTGTTAGTGTCGGCTGATGGCGCAGGACACTCAGCGTTAGCACCATCGAGCTTACCGTGAATATGCATCGCATGGATTTGACTTGGCTCTGCCCCCCGAGCATTAACTGAAGCAGTTAAAGTTGCCCCTGGTTGCGTTTCGTTAAGTGACAAATTTGCAAATCCTGTCACGCCAGATCGGTTTAACGGATGAAGAGGTGCTATGTATGAGCTTGGATCGTTAGCGCTACTGGTTTGAGATAAAGCTGATGCACTGAGCCCAGCAAAACTGCTCATTGCAACAGTTAAGCCTGCGCTCACTATTCCTATTCTTGATATTATTCGTTTGCTGTTCATGGAATGATACCCCCTACTTAATTACTTTGATTTGTGCATTCTTGCTGTATCAGAATAAAAGACTTTAAAAGTAATATATGTAAATAAATTCACACATAGTTATGCTAGGTAATCAAATATACCAATATATAAAGATAAAATGTTAGCCGGTAATGTTATGGCGCGGGGTCGAATGCGTCACGCAGCATTATTTCAATCTGATATCTTTCATACGGCTGCAACTAGTTTCAAAGTTGCAACATCGTATAGATATCAATAACTACTTCTTCGTAAGGATGAACTTTTTTTATAACTTTTATAATTTCTGCTGCTTGATCTTTGGCGCAAGCAACTTCAATCCGCTCCTCATCAACAGATTCTAATTTTCCAGCAGAGCCAATATGAGGATTTGCTTTTTTGCTTGGCTTAAACCGGCCAACGCCTTTTATTGAGTAACTGCAAAATGTATATTCTCCAATTTTTCCAGCACCTGCTTCGCCTAATGCGTCCCGTACTTCATCGGCGTTTTCTTCAGGGACAAATACCACAATCTTTACAAGTTCTTTCATAATTTTAGTGTAGCAGAGAACTATTAAATATGACTTAACTGCTACACTATTGTCAGTATTAATTTACTAGTACTGTCTTTTATCGTTGCTCTTGGGATAAATATTATAATGTTCATTCCGGCTTTTATATATATGTCACCCTCCCCATATACTGAACACACTGTCTGAGACAATGCAGT
>JBKJPJ010000085.1:0-3232 GCA_046595225.1 Saccharimonadales bacterium (SeqCode) | reverse complement strand
TTTATTGATGAATCGCACATGACGATGCCACAGTTAAGAGGTATGTATAACGGCGATCGTGCCCGCAAAGAAGTATTAGTAGAACATGGCTTTCGTCTGCCAAGCGCGCTCGATAACCGTCCGCTAACTTTTACGGAGTTCGAGAAACATGTTAACAAAGTAATCTACGTAAGTGCTACTCCAGCCGAATATGAGCTGAGCCACAGTCCTAAGCCTGCTGAACAAATAATCAGGCCCACCGGCTTGTTGGATCCAGAAATCGTGGTTCGCCCTGTAGATGGACAGGTTGATGATTTAATTGCCGAAATTCGGGCCACTGTAAAAAAACGTCAACGGGTGCTGGTAACCACATTAACTAAACGGATGTCCGAAGACCTGACTGATTACCTAAAGGAACTCGATATTAAGGTGACCTACTTGCACAGTGATGTTAATACATTGGACCGTACCGATATTCTGCGTGATTTGCGGTTGGGTACCTACGATGTAGTTGTGGGCATCAATTTATTACGCGAAGGATTAGATTTGCCAGAAGTCAGTTTGGTAGCAATATTAGACGCCGACAAAGAAGGGTTTTTGCGTAGTGAGCAAGCTTTGATACAAACTGTCGGCCGAGCCGCACGCCACATCGATGGGCACGTCATTATGTATGCTAATCGTATTACTGGTAGCATGCAGCGGACGTTAGATACCACTACTAAGCGACGCGAAATTCAAGCTGAATATAACAAAATAAATGGTATCACTCCGGCTGGTATTGCAAAATCTATAGAAAAAGGAATGCGTCCGGATCTGCCAGAAGAAGCCAAACGAGCTAAATTGGACCTCAAAAAGATTCCTAAAGACGAATATGGTCACTTAATGAAAGACTTAACTTCTCAAATGGACCTGGCATCGGCCAACCTGGAATTCGAGAAAGCAGCCGAACTACGCGACATCATCGGCGACATCAAGAAAAAATTATAATTCGGTACTACAATTCCGTACTGCGGCCCCAGCTTTGAGCAAGTTCTAGGGCCTTGTCACCAATATTTTGTATGGTACGTGACACAACCAAGCCGCGTCCAGCAACTTCTGTAATAACCGGCCAGCAGCTTGCAACAATCCGATCCAGGGTACTGATGTTAGGTGATTTAAGGATTACGTATCCAACTTCTGCTAACGGTTCAGATGAACCCAAGAGTTCTGGTGAGGTATCATATATAGCTTGTGCCATTGTTTTTTATTCTTCTTAAGCTAAGAATGCGCCCAAGCGAGCAATTTGTAAAGTAATATTTAGGATGGATACTACCCACCCTCGCCTGATATACTAGGATGAAATGGCGAAGTTGAGTCAAGAAGACATTGTAAAGTTGGCCCAATTGGCCCGCCTGCATCTGAACGAGCAGGATGTAGCGCGCTACCAAAAAGAAATTTCGGCTATTTTGGAATATGTTGAAAAACTACAGTCTGTTGACGTGGAAGGATTGGAGCCTACTTACCAGGTGACCGGTCTTACTAACGTCATGCGACCAGACGAGGTAAAAGTTTATGGTGCCAGCCCCGAAGATCTATTAAAAAACGCCCCAGCTACTCATGATGGGCACATCAAGGTTCAAAGAGTACTAGAATGATACAAGACGGGCAATCCATAGCTGCACTCGCGGCCGATGTTAGAAGTGGTAATACAACCGCATTAAAGCTGGTTGAACAGGCACTAAAAATCATAGAAGATAAAAAAGAATACCAGGCTGTTATTGCAGTAATTCCCGGGCGTGCCAAAGCACGCGCTGCCGAGGTAGATGCGGTGGTTAAACAGGGCATAGATCCCGGACGCCTTGCTGGCGTGCCGTTTATTGCGAAAGATAACTTTTTGACATTTGGCAGCGAAACCACAGCCGCCAGTAATATTCTAAAAGGCTTTGAGGCCCCTTATCAAGCAACTGCAATCGAGCGGTTAGAATCCGAAGGCGCAATATGTGTCGCCAAAGCTAATCTCGATGCTTTTGCCCATGGGTCCAGTACCGAGAATAGTGATATTTTCACAACCAAAAACCCCCATGATATTACTCGAGTACCAGGTGGTTCGTCAGGGGGCTCGGCCGCAGCTGTCGTACTCGGCATGGTCCCTTTTGCTCTTGGATCCGACACCGGCGGCTCTATACGACAACCGGCAGCCTTTACGGGGTCAGTCGGTTTCAAACCTACCTATGGGTTAGTATCACGCTCCGGAGTGGTAGCTATGGCCAGCAGTACCGACACCATTGGCGCTTTTGCTAGAACGGTTGAAGATACCGCCCTCGTCATGGACATTATGGCTGGCGTAGATGTCATGGATTCCACGACTATTCAGCGTGATGAACAAAGTTATACTGACTTAACCCCTCTAGATTTAAAAGGTATTAAGATTGGAATTATCAAGGAGCACATGGGTGTGGGTGTAGAACCCGGTGTAAAAAACCAAGTTCAAAAAGCAATCGAAGCCTTAAGAACCGCCGGTGCAGATGTTTCTGAAGTAAGCCTGCCATCTTTGCCATTGGCGTTAGCCTGTTATTACATTATCTGCCCGGCAGAAGTCAGTAGTAATCTCAGCCGTTATGACGGTCAGCGTTACGGCTATTCCCATCCAGATGCTAAAAACCTTGAACAAAGTTACAGCTGGAGCCGCAACGAGGGTTTTGGTGATGAAGCTAAGCGACGGATTATGATAGGTACTTACGTACTCAGTAGCGGCTACTACGACGCTTATTATAAAAAAGCCCAGATTTTACGGACCAAATTGATTAATGAATTTGAAAAAATGTTCACAACTGTGGATTTCCTTGTGGGGCCTACAACACCAACCACTGCATTTACTATCGGCGCCCATAGTAAAGATCCGTTAACCATGTATGTCAGTGATATTATGACTGTGGCTGCAAATTTGGTAGGAAATCCGGCAATCTCAATTCCGGCAGGCACCAGTAATAATTTGCCCGTTGGATTACAGCTAATGGCAACCCAAAATCAAGACCGGTTATTGCTGGCACTTGCAAAGCAAACAGAGGAGTTAATTACATGAATATAGGTCTAAATTTTAATACGATTACGGCTGGTATAGTGGCTTTTGTTGTAATCGTATTTGTGGCACTGCGCATTCGGCGTAAACGGCCCCGCAAATTAAAAACTGATAATTACCAACTGCAATGGAGAAAACTACAGTTATTCTGTAAAAAAAAGGAAACCTGGCCCGAGGCAGTGGTCGCCGCCGACA
>JBKJPJ010000093.1:0-8769 GCA_046595225.1 Saccharimonadales bacterium (SeqCode) | reverse complement strand
CTCAAAAGCTCCTTTTTTGTTTCTTTGTTTTTCTACTGTTCAACTGAGTCCTAGCATCTTACTAAAACTGTAGCTACACTTATACGTGTGAGGCTTGAACAAAAACTTCTGAAGCAGGTTACATCTTCGTGGAACACACCACGCGCTACTTTGTATGTATCTGCAGTTTTAATGAGCCTGAGCCTTAACGTACAACTAGCAGCGGGGTTGTTAGCTTTAGTATCGGCAGGGTTGTTAGTACTCTATGTTACTAAACTTCCCCAGGCATATTCGCGGAGAACCTGCATTGATTTTTTTGTTTACGGATGTATTGTTACCGGAAGCGGTTTTAGTGTTATTTTTGATGTTGTGCCAAGTAATTGGCTTATCGCATTGCCGCATTGGTACTCTGTGGCGATGCAAATTATTACCTGGCTGATTGTAGCCACAATCTGTAGTACCCCTTATATTATTCTGTATTTATTGCTGATAAAAATCTCAAAATACAGGTGGAGAGTGGCCTCACTGGTACTTTCTATTCCATTACTCGAAATAGTGCGGGCTTATATATTCGCAATTATCGCTTATGGGCCAGGTGGAACAATTTCACCAGATTTTAGCTTAGGTTCTTACGCTACTGTTGCTGTCTCCACACCGCTGGTTTTCGCGAGTCGTATCATAGGTTTTTACGGCCTGAGTGCCGTCGTAATTTTGTTAGCGATAACTATCATCAGTCTTCGCAAGCCAACCGCTTGGAGTGTAAGCACCATATGTTTAGTAATTTTTTTGAGTATTTTAGGTTGGCAGCTAGGAAATAAGCACGGTAGCCACAATATACAAGTAACAGCGGTTCATTTGCAGGAACAGGATGCTATGGATTATTGGCAGAATTTTGGCAGCATCCCAGACAAGCAAGATGTAATAGTTCTACCCGAATATTCCGGAGCAACGAGTGGCAATAACTTTCCTAAACTAGCTGCAAAGTTAAAAAATACTGGACTTGGTGTTACATCAGTTCCGGTGACTTCCACAGGCCGTACAACCAACGAGATGCTTTATTTCAACGACAGGGCACACATAATCGATAAACAAGCTAAAACCTTCCTAATACCCTCAGGTGAGACGATGCCATTCGTTATAGCAAATATTACGAAGCTAGTCGGTCGGGGAGATATTGTTCGGTCTTTTGAGAAGTCTCAACGTATCTGGCCAGGTGCAACTAAGGAAAAGCCGCAGCAAATGCCAGGAGGTGTTCGGGTGGGTGGACTCATCTGTAGCGGGGTTATGTCGCTAACTGAATATCGGAATATATCCCATCTCGGTGCCGATGTACTGACTAATAGTGCCTCATTATCTTTTGTTGAATCAAACAGTCGGATACATATAACCTTACAAAGGATGGCACGGTATCAAGCAGTCGCTAATCAAAAACCATTTATTCAATCGAGCCGCAGTGGGCGATCGCTGATATACAGTTCACAGGGAGTGCTTTTAGCCGAACATAAACAAAACAAAACAGGGGTAATTACCGCTATGCTTGAATACTAAACTAGCGTTGCATTACTGCATGCATTATATCTACCCATACTTTGGAAGCTTCTCTACTAGCGAGCTCTTTCGAGACAGGTTCGTCAAGACGGGTAAAAATAATATACTGACGTTCCTGTGTTTTTACAAAGCCAATATATGTACCAATGTCTTTTGTGGGGCTGTAAATTCCACTTTCCTCATACGAAGGAGCAGTGCCGCTTTTGCCGCCTACTTCTGTTCCATCGGGGGTCTCTCCAATGTTATTACTGCGGTAAGTCTTTACTAGCAGTTCTGTAACTTGCTTACCAGTATCGGGCGTTACAACATTCCTGGCGCGAATAACTTGGGGAGTTGAGTTCACTAAGCGTGGTTGATAATTAATTCCTCCATTTACAATACTTGCATAGGCAGTAATCAGCTGTAATGGAGTAACCGCAATACCGATGCCGAAAGAAGACGTAGCGTATTGATACTGAATATCTGGCCCAAAACTTGGCTTTCGTACATATCCGGTTTCTTCTCCAGCGAGGTTAGAACTGGTACTTGTTCCAAATAAGAATTGTTGGGTGAGATATCTGTACCATGTATTCATAGCTTTCTGGTCTATATTGTTTTGTCCTAATGTTTCCAGAAGATGCACGGCTCCGGTATTTAATGACATAGTGATGATATCGTCAGTGTTCAATACTTGCCGACCAACACTTATGTGGTTAACAATTGTTTTATGGTTGAGCTGTAAACTGCCCGGTTCGTAATAGGTGGAGTCCCTGGTAACACGATGTTCGTTCAAGGCTGCTGCCAGCATCAACGGTTTCATTACTGAACCAGGTTCGTAGCCGGTGACCACTATTGATGATGAGCCAAGTTTTCCCTTAGTATAATCGGTGACTGCGTTTAAATCTCCAGACTGGGCATCCATTACTACTACCATTCCAGCTTTGGCTTTAGTCCTGTGGATATGCTTGAGTAGCGTATCCTGAGATTTTTTTTGAATTAAAGGGTCAATGACGGAATTCTGAATGGGTAGGTTTGTGCTGGTCGATGGTAAGTTCGGCATTCTGGCAAACAGGAGATAACGCACGCTCATTGTTAAAATTAAAAGAATAAATATAGGTAAAAACCGCGAAAATATCTTTTGCTTCATTTGGAATTTGATTTGCGGTTTGAACCTAACGATGCAAAAAGCACTATCAAGTACAGGGGTGTTAATTCAATACTTGGTACATTGACTATTGCGTTAGCAAATAATATAGCCAGAAGTAAAAACCATATCTTATGAGTTACCCATGCTCTGTAAAGTCCCATTCCGGTAAGGATTAATAGACAGAGTGCAGATAATAAGCCAAAGTTGTATGCCATATCGAAGAACAGATCATGCGTTGACACAAACCGGTTTCCTCTATGAAGAGATTTAGCAATATCTTCTGGAACAAGGTTCTGGTTATTTATTGCGGTTGGTATTGTATTTGCTCCATGACCAAGTACTAGCCGGTGCCGGACGATATCGGTAGCTGAAGTTTTGTATAGTCCGATTCTGTAATGAATACCTCTCTCTACGCTGGCACTCTGGAATCGTAAAAAGTAGGCTTTATTTACTACCGGCAGCAGGACAACCAGCATGACAAGACAGCTATAAAAAAGCGCCACATAAGGATATGTTTTTCGATATATCCAGGCAAACAAAAGTAAACTGAAGGCAAACAAAATATATCCTATACGGGATTGGCTAAAAATAACTACAAGTGTTGCCGAAGTTCCACTAATGGCGAAAGCAATTTTTTCCCATTTTTTTAATTTAGAATGAATGAATTGGTGAGCGCCGAGCACTACTACACATACCGCAAACATTGACATTGTTGTGGGGTGAAACATTACACCCACAGCGCGGTAGCCAAATCGAATAAAATATAGCTCCGTTGTTATAGAAAAAAAGCAACACAAGGTAAAGACGTATAAAAGAGGCTTTGATAATAACACTCTTTTTGCGTCATTTAGAAAGGCAAGACCCAGCCATACAAAGCATATCCATTCTATAAGTCCCAAAAATTCAGGCGGCGTCCCCAGTAAAAAATTTGGACTAGATGAAAAGCCGAAAATTGTACTTAACACCATTGCAACTGCAATAACAATCAAACTGGCTTTTGAAAATTTTGGGAGATCTAGATAATTTCTCTTGATTAGGGAATAAAAGGGTGGCCAACAAATGGTTGCTAAAGTGATACCAACCAGCCATATGACCCGTAGCGTCCTAGAGAAGGTGGCTTCGTTGGGAAAGTACAGTAGCGGCGTAAGTAGGTATGCAAAAAGGAGCCATGCAAATGGCCCCTTGATGGAATGAACTGACTTTTTTAAAAGCGTAAATGACACGCTTATTTACAATCTATTTAGTGCCTGTAAAGTTACAAGTTTTTGTTACGCTACAATCTCGCAGGAAGGCATCCCAGGTGTTTTGACCTACGATTCCATCTATTCCTAAACCGTGCGATGCTTGGAAGTCTCTTACTGCAACCGTAGTTTGAGATCCAAAAATTCCGTCAACCTTAAGTGCAGTATAAGGAATTCTACCGCTAGAGAATAAGCTTCTCAGTGAGGCCCAGTTATTTAAGCCAATCTGTAATGCTTTAACACACTCTCCTGTGCTTCCTTGTCGCAAAGTTGCCGGATATTTGCTGGACGTTATACAACTATGACCTGCAATTGAACTAATTTGATTCAAAGGCCCAGCATCCGCACTGCTGCTTCTGAGCATATAAATACCGAAACCGGCAAAAATAAGTGCTACAGCCACCGGAATACCAATTTTGAACCATTTAGACTTTACATTTGTTTTCTTACTGTTGGTTTTATTGACTTTTTTTACTTTAGCTACCATATTTTTCTTTCCTATGTTAATTAATACGTTAATTAATTAAAACACTAGCACTTTTGCATTCAAATAACAATTCTTAGTTTTATTATGTCTCTGTTTATGTCATTTGCGGGTTACAATAGAGTCTACTATATGGATTTACAGCAACAACAAGCGGGCATAGGCAAAACCGATAATCCGCAGGCAATTACGCAGCCTACGCTTTCCGGTGGTGCAACTAATTTACAGCAAAATGGTACTGCAAATGTAAATCAGCTCAGCGCCCCATCAATTTCAGTCACCAGCTCTTGTACAACACGCTGTTCTGGGAGTATTCCGCCGCAAGTTCCTACGGCAAAAAAGAGCGGAATGTCGGGAGGAGTCTGGATAGTGATTGTGGTTGGGGTACTTGTAGTTGCAACTATTGGAGGGATGTTCCGCCGGCTCCTAGCTCCTAACACATAACCTCGGTGCTCACCATCCTACACGGCAGGTATCAATTTCTGCTAAAATACACAGTAGAATTAAGCATATGCAAAAAGAACGAAAACCAGATCTCGGCGGGCCCAACTTTGATGAACTCGAAAAAAAAGTCAAAGATATGCTGGAGCCAGTCGTCAATACACCCGCAGAACCTCCAGCACCAGGAGCAACTTTTTCGGCTGTCCCGGAAGTTGCTGACACCGATGCTGTAGTCGATGACATAGTTGCCCACGAAAGTGATGACTTACTGGCGGCCGAAGACAAAGAACTAAATCAGGCTTTTTCTAATACACCACTATCATTAGGCCAAAAAATGAAGCGTTCCCTTAACGCTTGGCGGAACAACCCCAAGGCTCGTTGGCTAACAATTGGTGCTTTACTGATTATCGTGTGTTTAGGAATCCTCATTCCGGCCACGCGTTATGCCGCTTTAAATAGCATGGGAGTCCGGAGCAGCTCCACTATCACAGTTCTGGATAGTAGTACGCAGCAACCCCTTAAAAATGTTTCCGTGACTATGGCAGGTAAACAGGGTGTAACAGATGAAAATGGTAAAGTTAGCCTGTCTAAACTTCGATTAGGCAAAACTAATTTAGTTATAGAAAAAAAGGCTTTTGCCCAGGAATTGCGCCCCATGACACTTGGTTGGGGGAGTAACCCTTTGGGCGACGTTTCTATCAAACCAGTAGGCACTCAGTACAGCTTTATGGTAACTGATTATTTAAGCGGTAAGCCTCTTGTTAAAGCTGAGGCCTTCGGCGGCGAAGCTGACGCCATTTCTGATGAAAAAGGCCAATTAAAGCTGACGGTAGATAAAAATGCTCCTGCAACTTTAGAAGTAGTCATCAAAAAAGATGGTTATCGCGACCAAAAAATTCAAGTTAATAATAACAAAACCGCTACCCAAACTGTTAAGATGGTCAGCCAGCATGCGCAAAGCTTTATAACTAAGCGGTCTGGCAAATACGATGTCTATAAAGTAGACATTGACGGAGCAAACGAAAAGCTAGTGCTCGCTGGTACGGGTAAAGAGCGTGACGACCTGGCTCTGATACCCCATGCTGCGAGCGATATGTCCGCGCTGGTATCTACCCGAGAGAATAAACATAATAGTGATGGCTATTTGCTCAGCAATCTAGTGCTCATAAACCTCAGCGACAACTCCACCAATACCATTGTCGAATCGGAACGAATACAGGTGCTCGATTGGTCTGGTGATAACCTGGTGTTTGCTCAAATTGCTGCCGGTAGTAGCGCCGCGAGCCCCAAACGCCACCGGCTGACTAGTTACAATACAAAAACCAACACCAGTAAGGAAATTGCTGCTTCGAACTACTTCAATGACGTTACTTTTGCTAACGGTAAATTATTCTATGCTCCATCGAGCAATAATTTAGGGGGCGGACTTGCCGGCCTCTACAAGGTTACCCCTGACGGTACGGATCGTCAGACTGTACTTCCCCAGGAAGTCTGGAACATCTTCCGTACCAGCTACGACCACTTAACCGTGTCTCAACAGCAACACTGGTTCGATTATAAACTGGGCAATGTCATTGCCACTAAACTGCCTGGGGAGCCAGCTAACCCCGTAAACCGACTGTACGTTGATAGTCCCGATGGCAAGCATAGCCTCTGGGTGGATTCCCGGGACGGCAAGGGTGTGCTGATCAACTACGATGTTACGGGTGATAAAGACACTATTCTCAAAACCCAGAGTGGTCTGACCAACCCTGTGTATTGGATTGACGATCACACAGTCGTTTACCGTATCAAAACACCCCAAGAAACTGCCGATTACGCGCTCAGCATCGATGGGGGAGATCCTCACAAGCTCAAAGATGTCAGCAATGCCGCCGGCATCGGCACCTGGTACTATTACTAATACTAAATACGGTATAATCAAGCTAATGTGGCAAGAAAAAGATAACACCTTGGTTCGCGAATTTGAGTTTCCAGATTTTAAGTCCGCGTTAGTATTTGTTAATAAAGTCGGTGATTTAGCTGAAGTAGCTAATCATCATCCGATTATTGCGCTGATGTGGGGTAAAGTGAAAGTAGTTTTGACCACAGATTCTGAAGGCAAGGTTACAAAAAAAGACCACGATTTAGCTGAACAAATAGACAAGTTGTGAGCATACCCTGTGGATTCGTTCTTTACTACCTTATGGGACTATTACGACCAAAACCATCGGGATCTGCCATGGCGCACGCCCGAGCCAGACGGTACTTTTGATCCCTATAAAATATTAATCTCTGAGGTTATGCTGCAGCAAACCCAGGTACCGCGAGTAATTGCAAAGTATCACGCGTTCCTGCAGATATTCCCGGACGTTCCGACGCTTGCGCAAGCCTCTTTGGCCGAAGTTTTGCGGGTATGGAGTGGTTTGGGCTATAATCGCCGGGCTAAATATGTATGGCAGGCAGCAAACCAAATTAATCAATCATCACAATTCCCCCACGACTTAGCGGGTCTTACGGCGCTACCGGGAGTGGGGAAGAATACCGCCGGTGCCATTCTGGCCTATGCCTATAACCAGCCGGCGGTTTTTGTAGAAACCAATATACGTACCGTGTTGATCTACCACTTTTTTTCAGATCGCCATGATGTAACGGACGTTGAAATAACGGCTATTCTCAATGATATATTGCAGCACCCAAACATACGAAGCCCTCGAGAATTCTATTGGGGTATCATGGACTATGGAACATATCTAAAAAGTGTTGTCACTAACCCAGGCCGAATGAGTAAGCACTATACCAAACAAAGTGTTTTTAAGGGGTCAAAACGGCAGGTTCGAGGCCAGGTGCTGCGGTTACTGGGCGACAAACCACTCACTAAACGCCAAATAATGAGCCTTATACAGGACCAACGCCTAGAAAGTGTGCTTACTGATTTAGTTAATGAAAATTTAATCAGCTACCGCCGTAAAACGTATCAGCTCTACACACTTTAATGCGCTTATGATAAAATAAAGCTAAATGATACATATAATGAAAAAATACGTGCGCTTATTGATTATTACCGCTGTTATTGCACCATTCCTGGCAAGCAACATAGCAATGGCCGAAACTGGAAGCGGCAGTACAACGAGTAGTAACTCTGGTCGTAGTACCGCTAGTACAGAATCCCCTGCAGCTACTTCAACCACACAGAGTTCCGACGACGCACCCTTAACTGAACAACAAAAAACCGAACTTACTAAGCGCCTAAGTGACCGCAAAACAGAATTAAAAACCAAACTTAGTGCCCTAGAATCTACTAAAATAAAATCAAAGTGTACTACATCGCAAGGTGTTATTAGCTCACTTGGGCAACGCGTAAAAGGCATCGAAACGAGCCACACAGAGGTTTATGGCAATCTAGTTGATAGGCTTACGAAATTATCCACTAAGCTAAAAGACAAGGGCGTAGATACAACCACACTTAACAGCGAGATTACAACGCTTAAGGCAAAAATTGCCACCTTTACTACCGATCTAACAGCTTATAAGCAAACAGTTAAAGATCTTAAAACTATGGACTGTGTATCTGACCCAACGGCTTTCAAGGCATCATTAGAGACCGCCCGTACAGCCCGTGAGAAAGTTTCGAAAGATGCCACTGACATTCGCACGTATCTTACAGTTACTATTAAACCGACCCTCAAAGAGCTTCGTTCAAAAGTAGAGGCCAAAGCAAGCTCAGACAGTTCAGGTAGCTCAGGCAGCACTACTAATTCAGGAGCACCAAACTAATGGAAAATGAAGATCACAAATTACCGTCATCCAACCCTGCAGGATCACCTGTTATGGATATTCAGGCCCCACAGCCTGTAAATCCTACTTTCAACCCCGTTTCGACAGAACCCATGGTCGGTGGCCCGGCCATTGAACCTGTAGTAGCAGCTCCACTTGCGGTAACACCGGTATCACCCGTAGCTCAACCAGCT
>JBKJPJ010000052.1:0-3121 GCA_046595225.1 Saccharimonadales bacterium (SeqCode) | reverse complement strand
GGCACCAATGGAATTGAGGCCATTGGCTGGGAATGGGCTATTGGGAGTTCGCGTAGTGGCAGGGGCAGTATCACTGGCAGCAGTAGCGGCATAGTTGGTTGGGCAGTGGTTGGTGCTATCTAACAATCCACCAGAAGTATCGGTAGTGGGGTCTAAAAGAATCCCACTATTAGCAATAGTTAATTTGTTAAAGGGAGAGGTGGTACCAGATTGAAAGATACTACTCCGAAAGCCACTTACATGGGAAAGTGCAAAGAGAGCTAATTGGCTGGCCGATCCCCTATCGGCAACAGCGCTGTCATTTACTAAACCATAAATTCCACCCGCAGTTGATGCAGAACTGGGCCAGCCCGTGCTGAGGATAGGTCCACAGGTGGTACCCGCAAAGGAGTCACCTCCAAAGCTGCGGACGTACGGTTTGTTAAATATACTAAATGTATAGCTGATACAGGTAACCGTTCTTGTTATCGCACCCCCAAATGTCACACTTACAGTCCCGGTGTAAGTTCCCGGTTGTGTCACCGTAATAGTATTTGTTTTAGCAAGGTACGAAATGTTTGGTCCAGTAGAAGTTGCCGTCCACGAGCCAGAAAAGATGGGATTGGTATACACCATAGGAGAAGGTCCAGTGGTTGTTGCCGTGGCCGTATAACTTACAACACCATTAACCGGCGCTGTTAGTTTAAAGCTAATCCTAAATGGTACGCTCGCTTCCGGTATGGCTGGTATCGAGCCAGTGTCATCCTCGACAGCCTCCCGGCTACAGCTTGGGACAATGGTCGGAGGCTTATATACAAAGTCATAACCGGTATCTCTACCCCTGTCGTAATCAACCACCCTGTTATCACCCCCAAACTTAGGAAATTCACCACATTTTACACTGGCGTTAAAGCAATTGAGGCTAGCAACTTGATATTTGTACTCAGAAGCCTCAGTACAATAGGTCGCGCCAGAAGCTGATGTATAAGCCGGACAATTTGGGGCACCTCCGGACCCGTTACCGTAACCCTCACCACTCGGTCGCACAAAAGGGCCCGCATACGATCCGCTAGGCGGACCACCACTTATAATTTTGACACAGAACTGCTCTTTGGGATTACGACTAAATTCATAGTTCCCGTCGGAATCGGTGGTTGCATAGACAGTATCACCACAACCGATTTTTACGCCATTAAAGCCTTGGCTTGGGTCTTTTACGTCAAACACCCTGCCCTGTATTTTAACATCGCGGGTAATATGGTACTCCAAAATGAATCCAGGTGACAGACTATTGGTGTCGACGTTCTTTCCTCCGGCAATGCTAAAATCTTGGACCCCCCAATAGCCGGTATACCCCTCTGGTACATCTCGCACCTCTACACCATGGAAACGGAAGTTGTAACTAGCTCTTTCATCACCACTGCCATAGCCACAATTTAGTAAATAGTAAGCGGTTTTTCCTGATGTGGTGGGTGATGGGCCACCAGTGACACCAAAAGCATAGCCGTACATACCATACGCAGAGCTACACTCTGTGCCCTGGGTGCTATTAATGACAATGTCCTTGGACATGCCCTGCCAAACCCTCGTTCCTGAGCTAGGATTTGGGCTATTAATATATTCAAATATACCGGTGTTTTTATCTATTTTTTCTATGCCGATAGTATCTGCACTAACCCGGAAGGTAGCGTCGTGCGACCAGAAATTTGTACCATCAACATCATTGATCACTAATACCCCTACAGCGGCGTTAATATAGCTGCGATCTACCAGGCAATTCGACCCGGAATAAGCAGCAGCTTTAGGTGCTTGACCGGCAAGTAGTACTGCAAAAGTCAGCAAAGACATAGCTAGGATGCTTAGAAGCTTGTGACGGTATATGAGTTTTTGCAGACTATTTAACATTAACTTTCACCTTAACTGCTGATAGTTTACTACTAAAGTCAGTCTGAGCGTTCGGCTTGGCATCCGAAACACTTTGAACATCAAAGAATATAAAAGCAACTTCTGAGTTTCCATTTTGGATCTGGTACCCAGGGGATACGTCTTTTCTGTAGAGCTGAACACTGGTAGTTTTTGGTTCTTGTATGTCTTTGATATACGGTAGCCAACTCTGGGAACGATTCAAGAAAATACCGGTCGGCGGCTGCTTGCTTACTGCATTTGTATTACGAAGTTCTAAAAACTCAGTACCTGTTTTATCCATCATAAACGGCTTGCTATCATTGCCTGAAGTTCCATACTGCAGTTTATTGTCGTTAATAATTGTAGCCAGAATAGCTGAACCATTTTTAGTTTTTTGCTGGATGGCCAAGTGGTCTTCAGTAGCTTTTTGTTGGGCATACTTTTTATCAATCATTAGTTTGTTTATGTCAACGGCTTTGCGGGCCTCATCGGCGGGTTGGTCAATGGTTTTATCAAACGGATAAACATAGGTAACTCCGCTGTAACCACCCCTTTGCAGAAATGCCAGATGTGCATAAATAGCTTTGTCATAGGCCTCTATGGTTTGGTATTCATCCAAGATAGTTAATTTGGAGGGGTTGTAACCACCTTTTGAAAAAGCAAAAGCCCTGTTTAATTCCCAATCGGGCAACGTTATATTCATGGCCTTAGCCACGTGGCGCTCTTTTTCTACAGTAATATAGAGTGTCCGGACATTCGATTCTGATTTACCCGCTTTAGCACCAGCCTTAACAACTTTTTGATAGTCTGCCATACTTATTGCCTGGCCATCCACAGTAAACGCAACCGATCGCTTTGTAACGCGCAACACTATCCAACTGAGTAGTACTACGCCAACCAAAATTGCGCTAATGGCTACTATCCTACCATTCCTCGGGTTCCGAATTTTCATATTGCCAATGATGCGTGAATGTTTATTAGGATATTTTTCCATATTTGTCCCTTCCCCTACAACAATGGCGGGGGTGAAACTATGTAATTACTCGGCAACGGAGTATAGCCACTTACTCCCGCAGGGGGTATGGCCAAGTACGTTTCTGGACGGAAGTTAATAACTTCGGCTGCACAGGTGCCAGCAGAAGATACTGAGCCAGAGTTTGCACAGCTACCAGTCGTCCCACTGGTGCCTCCTAGACCGGGGTAGTCACTTGTACCGGTACTATCCCGGAGTGACCCG
>JBKJPJ010000015.1:0-4545 GCA_046595225.1 Saccharimonadales bacterium (SeqCode) | reverse complement strand
AGTTAAAAGCGGCTCTTTGCTGGCGGCATCTTGGTAGGCACTAACTGGATCCTCAGAATCCGTTAACTGCTCAATAAGAAATGGCTCCTGTTCCTTCATATTATTAAATTGTAGTATATTATATTTGTTTTGTCAATGGCTTCACCCCTGTAATGCTCGCTTAACTAATGTCTGTTCTTTAAAAATTGTATACTGCTTATGTATATGAAAACCAACACCGGCCCCAAACCAGCATATTTAGTAGAGACGATTGAACTTCTTACACAGCTTGAATCATCGGATAAAGGCTTGGCTACTACTACAGCTCATGAACGCCTGGAGCATTACGGGCCGAACAGGCTTGAAGCGGTACATAAGGAGTCCCTGCTCCACCGCTATCTGCGGCAATTTAAAGATTTAATGATTCTACTATTGCTTGCCAGTGCCGTTATTACCCTGATCTTAGGGGACCAACGCACCACCGTCGTACTTGTAGCCTTAGTTTTGTTCAATACCATTATTGGGTTTACCCAAGAGTTCAAAGCCGAGAAGCTCATGGAAAGCTTGGAGCGATTAGTTGTATCCAGTGCCCGAGTGGTTCGCGATGGTGGTAAAACCAGCGAAGTTGCCACTACAGATTTAGTACCGGGTGATATTGTGTACGTAGAAGCAGGAGATTCTGTACCGGCCGACCTTCGAATTATTCAAGAAACCGAACTCCAAACTAATGACTTTGCCCTGACCGGCGAGAGTAGCCCCAGTCGCAAATTTACGCATGCCATCTCTGGCGAAGTATCGCTGGGCGACCGTCATAATTTAGTGTTCATGGGCACCACAGTAGCCAGTGGCGAAGGCTACGGAGTTGTTATTGGCACCGGGATGCAGACTGAGTTAGGGCGAATTGCCAGCTTGAGTGCCGGTACCACTACCGACGTCAGCCCTTTGCAGCGGGAGATGAACAATATTGCTGCCCGCGTTACTCAAGGCACGGTTGTCTTATGTTTAGCGGTACTGCCAATTGCCATCCATGCCAATTTAGGCCTCAAGAGCGCTCTATTATTTGCTATCGGTATTGCCAGCTCAATTATCCCGCAAGGTTTGCCAGCAGAGATTAACACTGCCCTGGCCCAGGCCGCCAATAAATTAGCTCGGGCACAAGCTTTGGTCAAAAAATTATCTGCAGTGGAAACTTTGGGAGCAACTAATATTATTTTGACTGATAAAACTGGAACACTCACCAAGAATCAGATGACCGTTGAACAATTTATGATTGGTAAAGATATTTATCAGGTTAGCGGCTCTGGCTATAAAGCCAAAGGCTCAATTACTAAAAATAGTTCAGTTGTAGCTTCTGGAAAACTGCAGGCACTGTATTTATTCTTTACGACTGGTGTTTTTGCCAGTAATGCTCGTATTAGCCCACCGGATAGCCAGCACCCGGTATGGTACTGCATCGGTGACCCCACAGAAGGCTCTTTAATAGTTCTGGCTAACAAAGCTGGTCTTAACCCGGAAGCGTTAGAAACAAGCAGTCCAGAGCTTAAAGAGTTTGCATTCGATTCTGCTCGTAAACGAATGAGCTCAGTCCGGGTCTATGGTGACGGCAAACAACACTACGTGTTCGTTAAAGGTGCTCCAGAAAATGTACTGTTAAAGTGTAACGACATATGGGACCACGGACATGTCCGGACTCTCAAAAAACCTGACCAGACATTATTTTTGAACAAAAACCAGGCCTGGGCCAAAAACGCTATGCGCAACTTGGCCTATGCCTACAAAGTGCTGCCAAAAGGCACTAACTTAGACACGCTGACTATGGAAGATGTCGAAAAAGACCTGACCCTGCTCGGTATGGTCAGCATGGTTGATCCCTTAAGAGAAGAGGTCCCTGAGGCCATGCAAGCCGCCCGGATGGCCCATATTAGCGTAGCCATTGTTACGGGCGACTACGCGCCAACTGCCGAAGCTATTGCCCGCCGCGCCGGCTTAGTAACTGCCAACGAACCACTAACCATTGTATCCGGGGAAGAATTGAGCAAACTCGATGATGGACAAGTATTACGTATTGCTATTAAAGGTGGCGCAATCTTTAGCCGGGTCAGCCCCGAAGACAAACTGCGGATTGTAGAATTGGTCAAAAGCAGCGGTAATGTGGTGGCCGTAACCGGTGACGGCATTAATGATGCCCCGGCTCTGAAACGAGCCGACATCGGTGTTGCCATGGGCAAAACTGGGACTGACGTGGCTAAACAATCGGCTGAAATCGTGCTATTAGACGACAGTTTTCACACACTGGTTGGAGCTGTGCAACAGGGGCGTACCATCTTTCAGAATATTAGAAAAGGCACCCTCAGCTGCTTCACAAGTAACTCAGCCGAATTGGTAGTGAATTTGACTAGCTTAGCCGCCTTGAGCATCCTCGGCGTGCCATTGGCCCTCACCGTTATGGAAATCCTAGCTATTGACCTTATAGCCGAGCTCTTCCCCATTGCGGCACTTGGTTGGGACAAAGCCGATGGTGAGCTGATGAACGAACATCCGCGTAACCTACACGACCATATTTTGAACCGCCATTCTATAACAGACCTACTGTGGTGTGGAATTCTTATTGGTGGTTTAGCATTTGGAAATTATTTGTTCTTTTTTACCCGCCACGGCTTTACACCGCAACATGCTTCAATCGATACGATAATCTACGCCAAAGCCACAGCCATGACCTACCTCACCATCGTCATCTGCCAACTAGCCAACATTTTACAGCGGCGCAGCCGCCACGGCCTCTTCAGCCGCTACCAGTTCCACAACAAGCAGTTATGGCTGGCCCTGCTGCTGTCCCTGACCTGCGTAAGCTTCATTTTATACAACCCCACCCTGGCCTACTATTTTGGAGCCGGCTCACTTGGAGCCATCGACTGGTTCTACGCCGCTGGCGCAGCAGCTATTTTCGTAACCATCCGCGAGATCGAACGGCTGATGTTCGCTTCTAAAATCCGGAATTAAGTTACGGTTTAAATAAGGTAGGATTTAAGTGCTACTTCAGCCTGGATTTTAAAGGCCTCGAGATCATTACCATCATTCTCAATTACGATAGTGGCGTTGTCCTTTACGTAGGCTATATTCATCTGAGCTTCGGTAGGTACACCGGGTTGGGGCTGCCACTGCAGTGCTTCTTGACCTTTTAAATCTTGGAGTGATAACTCTATTTCACCTTCTCGCAGGTTCTGAATATACCGTTGGTAACGAATGGTGTCATCTGTTTCCATCCACACCATGTCGCCTCCGTTTGCTAAAATGTAATCCACTTCTATGGGAGCTCGAATACTGAATAAGACCAAGCCTTTAAAACTCTTAGTTTTTTGGGCTTCGTGGAAACGTTTCATGGCTTCTTTTAAAATTACGTCTGCCCCACCGCTTTCACGCATCCAATTGGATGTCTCAGTCATATTTGCTACCGATATGGGATCGGGTTTATCGGCGTGGCGTTGACGGGCATTGTCACGGCTAATATCTCCTAATGAAACACCAAAAAAGCCGCGTTCTATAAGAAGCTCAGCCAGCATGTCTTTGCCGCTCCTTGGTAACCCACCTATACCAATAATCTTTACATCTCTCATCGGTTGCCTACTTGATGTAGTCGTGTAATTTTTTGGCGTCTTTGTGTTTGCGAAGTTTGGCCAAAGCTTTAGCCTCGATTTGACGAATGCGCTCGCGGGTAACACTGAACTCTTGCCCTACTTCTTCTAGAGTGTGGTTTTTCCCGTCTTCCAGGCCAAAACGCAGTTTGAGTATTTTTTGTTCACGTTCAGTCAACGCACCGAGCATGTCTTTGACATGTTCTTTCAAGAGCTGGTTCGTAGCAGATTCTTCAGGGGAAACAGTGTCTTCGTCCTCTATAAAATCGGCTAAAACTGAGTCTTCTTCGTCGTCCCGTACGCTGGCGTCAAGGCTAGAAATATCCTGCTTAATCTTCATAATGTGTTCAACTTTTTCGACATCAATTTCCATAGCCTCGGCAATTTCTTCATTGGACGGCTCACGGTTCAATTCTTGGGTTAAGCGTCTTTGTGTTCGCAGCAATTTGTTGATCGTCTCAACCATATGAACAGGAATTCTAATAGTACGGGCTTGGTCGGCAATGGCCCGGGTAATAGCTTGGCGAATCCACCAGGTGGCGTAGGTGCTAAATTTAAAACCCTTATCGGGATCGAATTTTTCTACGGCCCGCAGTAAGCCAGTGTTGCCTTCTTGAATTAAGTCTAGTAAGTCCAAACCACGGCCGACGTAGCGCTTAGCAATACTTACTACTAAACGCATGTTGGCTTCAGCCATTTTGTCTTTGGCGCCTTTGGATCCGGCGACTACTTGCTTGGCCAACGCTAACTCCTGTTCAGAGGTCAGCAATGGAATTTTACCAATTTCACGCAAGTACAAACGAACGGAATCATCGGCTACATCGTCTAAATAAACTTGTTCAGGTACGGCAACTTCTTCGGTCTCTTCTTCTTCGGTCCAGGTACCGGTGGCGGCAGCGCCGGGTTCAACTACTTGAATGCCGGAATCAGCCAG
>JBKJPJ010000058.1:0-6759 GCA_046595225.1 Saccharimonadales bacterium (SeqCode) | reverse complement strand
ATAGGAAGTTGTGTACATTGCCAGGCAAAAACCAGCAATTATTTGAACTGTGCCGATGTAGCCTGCAATGCCCAAATATTAGTCTGCGCTGGCTGCGCGGCAACGACCACCTTCTGCGCCTTGCATGCGGGCGTACCGGTCAACTAACTAAGGGTGTATCTAAATCTGCCTTGGATTACAATAAGAAGGTGAATACCAAGCTAGAGGCTAAACTTAAAGATGTACCAAAGACACCGGGGGTCTATTTTCACAAAGACATATCCGGTTTGATTATTTACGTGGGCAAAGCTGCCGTACTGCGGAACCGGGTTCGGCAGTACTTTCAAAAAAGCCGCGGACGGGATGCTAAAACTGCTGCTTTAGTTGCCGAGATTGTTGATGTTGACTGGATGGAAGTGGAAAGCGAAATAGAAGCGTTATTTTTAGAAGCAGAAATGGTTCGCCGCTACATGCCCCGCTATAATATTTTGCTGCGCGATGATAAGTCGATGGTCTACATACGTGTTGATTATGATGCTGATTATCCGACTGTCGGCACTACCAGGAGGCCATTAGATGACGGAGCCCGTTACTTCGGGCCGTACTTGAGTGCGCTCAGTGTTCGTCAGGCTCTAAAAGTATTGCGCCGAATTTTCCCTTATGCTACACGCAAAATAGGTGGCCAGAAGCGGGCAAGCCTCTATTACCACCTGGGCTTAGATCCCGGGCTGGAGGAGGGTAAAACCAGCCTCCAAGACTACCGGGCTAACCTCCGACGCCTAATGGCGGTGCTAGAAGGCAAACGTAAAAGTGTCGAGAAAGAGGTAGAACGAGACATGAAGCGGGCTGCTAAAGATCAGGATTTTGAAGCAGCTACTAAAGCCCGCAACCAATTATTCGCCCTCCAGAACTTAAACAAGCAAGTTATTTTTAGTGACAAAGAATTCCAAGACATTAGCAAGGATCACGCGCTTACGGAACTCGTAACTGTGTTAGGGCTGGCGAGCTTTCCCCGCCGGATAGAAGGCTATGATATTAGCCATATGAGTGGCACCGATGTGGTGGCTAGTATGGTAGTTTTTACCAACGGCGTGACCAATAAAGGCGAATACCGTAAATTTAAAACCAAAAAAGATCAAAATAATGACTTTGACAATATGTACGAGACCCTTACGCGCCGCTTAAGCGAGCGGAACCGCAAGTTATGGGGTTTACCCAGTTTGGTGTTGATTGACGGAGGCAAGGGTCAGCTGGATGCCGCAATCCGGGCCCGTAACGAGGCGGAGCTGGAACGCATTCCCTTTATTGGCCTTGCCAAGCGTGAAGAACAGATAGTTATCCAAAAAGAATCGCCCAAGCGCAGCGGCTCGGGCGTAGAAGTAAGCCAGGAGGTTTTGCACAAACTCGGTGGCTATATTACTGAATCAGAAGATTTTATATTAATTAATCTGCCGCACAACACCAATGCGGTAAAACTACTGCAACGGATTCGTGATGAATCCCACCGGTTCGCGGTCAGTTATCACAGTACACTTAAAGTGAAGCGACAAACCGCAAGTCTACTGGATGATATACCAGGTGTCGGGCCCCTAACTCGGAAGCGGCTTATTAGATCATTTGGTTCGGCGCGCGGGGTGAGTGAGGCGAATCTGCAGGAGTTACAGACCATCATTAACGGGAAGAAAGCTAAAGTAGTTTTTGAGTGGCTGAGAAAAACTTAGAAGCCTCTGGATTTATGTAGGTAATCGTCGTATTGACCCTGTAACTTACGTCGCTGACGGAACCGTAAGAAACCTAAGATTGCGCCCGTAATCAGTACCAGTATCAGAATCACCTCAAGGAATGTCCCTAGGGCAGACATCTTTTTGTGCTGCTTCATAAGTGTAAAGATCTGATGCCCATTCAAATCAATGGTATCGGTTTTAGCTTTTTTGTCGTGGCCGGTAGTACTTAACTTCTCCCAGTTAGTATCTTTTTGCCCGTAGTAAGCTAGCTTGCCGGCCTTCTTAAGGGGTTTACTACCAAGCTTAATGGTTGCACTCAACGACTTCCCATAGCTACCTAACACTGTACCGTCCTTCTTGCGACAGGTTACCTCGTAAGGGCCACTAGCAAGTAGTTGGCCGTCGATATCGGGTGACAGTACATTATTAACAATCGTAACGCTACAGAAGACCTCATCTGATACTGCGCCGGACGGCAAAGTAACAGTGACAATTCCATCATCGGAGTCGATAGTGCTGTCGCGGTCGGGTTGAGCGTTAGCCGAGAAGTCACTGGTAGTCACTTGTGCACTAGAGTAATCCGAGGTATTACCAGCCGCATCAGATGCTCGTACGCGGTAATACAGCGTACTGCCAAATGACACCGTACTGTCTTCGAAGTTGGTATCTGTTACATTACCAGTTATGCTGGACCAGGTAGTTTGATCTGTTGAACGTTCGGCTGTGTATCCAACTACACCCACGTTATCGGTTGAGGCATCCCAGGTGAGTTTGACTGACTTATTCTGCTCATCAGCAGCAGCTGACAAATTCCCGGGAGTGGATGGCGGTGTGGTATCGGGCGGTGGGGTTGTAGCTGTACTGCCACCGCTACCCCTGCCTGTATTTGTTGAACCACCACCCGGAGTCGGCCCTGGGTTGGGGGTAGGATTCGGAGTCGGATTAGGTGTGGGGTTGGGGGTAGGTATGGGCGTAGGCGCAGGGGGATTGTAAGAGACGCGGAAGTTGAAGGCATTTTCTGGACTCATATCGTAATAGAGTACGTGGTCATCAGTACCGATTTTGCCATATCCACAGTTCGCGGTGTTGGCGTGACACCATGCGCCAGCAACCTGGTATTCATAGGTGTTGGGGTAGTCTGGGGTTGGCCCCCAGGGTCGGTTAGTGGCAACACCATTGCTGGTGTAAGCGGGATAACCGACTGTTCTTAGGCAGTACTCTGTAAATTGCTCAATAGCAAACGAATAATGGCCATTGGCATCGGTGGTACGGTTACCTGCTGAGCAACCATAAATAACTACACCGGGCCGGGGTTTCCCATTTTGATCCACTACCACGCCACTGGAGGTATAGGCTGCCGCACTCGAACTGTGAATAAGCCTGCTACCCACGACACTAATGAGTAAGATAAAGACAACAACAGGCACGCCCCT
The DNA here is from genome assembly GCA_046595225.1 of Saccharimonadales bacterium (SeqCode). Classification (GTDB taxonomy): domain Bacteria; phylum Patescibacteriota; class Saccharimonadia; order Saccharimonadales; family OMJO01; genus CAZBRC01. The sequence continues at coordinate 3,623 of JBKJPJ010000058.1, read as the reverse complement.
TAGGGTAAGTAGACGTTTGATAATGGTTAGGTGGTGCCGCGGGTGTTTATTTCGCATAAGTTTTCTTGCTATACGGAGGTAATAATAGCAAATAGCAGAGATGTTGTATACTGAATGTTTGTTATGGAATCTTTTTTTGGGAAAGAGTTTTTTGTCGGTAACCGTGCAAAACTCAGAACATTATTCAGTGGAACCGCACCGATTGTCATTACTGCCAATGGGTTGTTGCAGCGCAGTGCCGATACTACGTTTACGTTTCATCAGGATAGCAATTTTTGGTACTTAACTGGCCTTGATGAGCCAGATTTAATCCTAGTAATGGATAAAGACAAAGAATATGTCATTCGTCCTAAGCAAGATGATGTCAAAATTATGTTCGATGGTCGCAGTAGCGTTCAGAATATACGGGACCGCTCAGGAATCGAGACGGTTTTGGATGATATAGTGGGTTGGAAGCAGTTGGAAGCCCGGTTAAAAAAAGTTAAACATGTAGCTACCTTGGCGCCACCGTTGGCTTACATGCAGCACTTTGATTTTTATACAAACCCGGCCCGGGCAAACCTAAGTGCCAAAATAAAAGACTGTAACCCGAGTATTGAATTATTAGATTTGCGCCAGCATCTGACGATGATGCGGGTTATAAAGCAACCACCAGAGATCTTGGCAATGCAAAAGGCGATTGCAATAACCATTACTTCGGTAAAAAAACTACAGCGAAAATTGAATACTTTTACCAGCGAACAAGCGGTCGCCGCAGCTTTAACGTACGATTTTCTGAAGAATGGAGCGGTACATGCTTTTGAACCAATTATTGCAAGTGGCCTTAATGCCGCAACTATTCATCACACCAATTTAAACAAGTGTATAGAACCAGGAGAAATGGTGCTGTTTGATGTGGGCGCCGAAGTAGAGCATTATGCTGCCGATATATCGCGTACCTACTTTACCGCCACGCCGACAAAGCGTCAGCGTGAAGTCTACCAGGCTGTATCGGAAATCCAGGACTTTGCTTTTTCTTGCCTAAAACCCGGTGTTATTCCTAAAAAATACGAGGCAGAAGTACGCCAACTTACCGGTGAAAAATTACGGGAACTGGGTTTAATAAAAACGATAGATGATGACAGTATCCGCCAGTATAGTCCGCACTTAACTTCGCACTCTTTAGGCTTAGATGTACATGACGTCAGTGATTATGAGCAGCCGTTAGCAGCCGGAATGGTCTGGACGGTTGAACCGGGAATATATATCCCCAAAGAAGGGATCGGAGTGAGAATAGAGGATGATGTACTGATAACAGTCAAAGGATATAAAAACTTAACCAACTCCTTGGCAAAAACCTTACGCTAAACTGTGCGGACTCTGTTATTTTGTGTACAATAGATATAAATATATGAAACGGCCATTTATACGGTTACTTATTCGGTGGTTTGTCTGTAGCTTAGGACTATGGATAGCTGCTGGTTTACTGGACGAGCGTTTAACGTACGGTAGCCGCATCGGGGTAATTCTGGTAGCTGGCTTCATCTTGGCAATCGTCAACATCGTGCTTAAACCGTTGGTAATTATTTTGTCACTCCCAGCTATTTTGTTTAGCCTAGGGCTGTTTATGATAGTGATTAATGGGTTGATGGTACTGATAGTCAGCGCTCTCTATAAACCACTACAAATCACCGGTTTTGGAACCGCTATGCTTGCTGGTTTGGTCATAGGCTTGGTAAACTTCCTAGTGTCCACTATTTTAGAGGAGCGATAATTATGAGTTTATACAATTATGTGACAGTTATTTCTATGGTCTTATTAACCATCTTAATTTTGATGCAAACCCGAGGGGCGAGTTTGGGTGCCGGCTTAGGCGGTGGCGGAGAAGTGCACACCGTGCGACGGGGATCAGATAAAACCCTCCACCAGATTACCATCATCCTAGCATTCATTTTTGCAGCGTCTATATTGCTGGGCATTGTAGCCTGAGCGTCGCAAACGGTGGGTTTATATGATCGATAGAATGACAAAACTCCGTTGGCGGCGCCGCTTTCGTCAAAGCCGGCGGCAAGTAGAAGACTTCGGTTCACAGGCCGAGGAACAGTTGGAGCGGCACTTTTTCCGCCGTTTAGCTCGTCTGGGCAGCGTCAGGCGTTTTATTGGCGCTTGGCTGGCCCTGATGCTCATACTGATTATAGGAACCGTTATTCAAACCCGGGCCTTAAGCGGACAGTACCAGTCTTTACAGCCCGTACCCGGGGGGAGCATTAGTGAGGGAGTGTTTGGGTCATTTACAGATGCCAGTCCGCTCTACGCTACCAGTGCAGTGGATACCGCAGTTGCCCGGCAGGTGTTTGCCGGCTTATTTAAATATGATCAAAAGAATACACTGGTTGGTGATTTAGCCGAAAGTTATAGTGTGGATGAACGAGGTGCGGTTTTTACCGTCAAACTAAAACCGAAGCTCATTTGGCATGACGGGCAACCATTGACCGCCAAAGATGTGGTTTTTACGTATCTTACGCTGCAAAATCCTGATGCTAAGTCACCACTATTCAGCAGCTGGCAAAATATTAAAGTCGATAAAATAGATGACTTAACGGTACGCTTTAGTTTGTCTAATAGTTTAAGTTCTTTCCCAACCTCGCTTACCAACGGCATTGTGCCGGAGCATATATTAGGTAAGATACCGGTTACGCAGCTACGAACAGCCCGGTTTAATACATTGAATCCGGTAGGGGCCGGGCCGTTCAAGTTTGATACGCTGCAGGTAGATGGCACTACCCCGGCTACCCGTGAGGTTCAGATTGGAATGGCACCGTTCGAGCAATACAATGGTGGTGCACCGAAGTTACAACATTTTATTATCCATACCTATAGTGATAAAAAAAGAATGATAGAAAGTTTTAATAAACAAGAAATTGCGGCCATGAGTGGTCTGGACTCAGTTCCTGCAGAAATAGTTTCTGACTCCACCGTACACCAGCATGATATACCTATCACCGGTGAGACGATGGCTTTTTTCAGGATGAGCAACGCAATTTTAAAAGATGTAAAAGTGCGCCAAGCCTTAACGCAATCCGTGAACCAGGGAGATATTATCAATAGTCTTGGCTACCCGGCAATTGTAGCTCGTTCACCTTTGTTGCCCAGTCATGTCGGTTATGATAAAAGCATCGTCCAATTGCCGTATGACAAAACCAAAGCGAGTGGTTTACTTGACCAAGCAGGTTGGACAATCGGTACCAATGGAATAAGAACTAAAAATGGTACAAAGCTGTCGTTTAGAATATATTCCCAAAGTAATGGTGAATACGCTTCTGTAGCTCATAAATTACAAACACAGTGGCGTGATATTGGCGTAGATGCGCAAGTCATGCTCGAAGATGATGCAGATCTTCAGACCACTATTTCACAGCATACCTATGATGTGCTGCTCTACGGTATCTCGTTAGGTACTGACCCCGATGTGTTTCCATTTTGGCACTCCAGCCAAGCCGACTCGCGGCAGCAGAGCAGACTAAACTTCTCGGAATATAAATCAACTCCTGCAGACAAAGCCCTTGAAGCGGGCCGCAGCCGCTCCGATCCAGCTTTAAGAGCGATAAAATATAAACCATTTCTAGAGAATTGGCGGCAAGATG
>JBKJPJ010000110.1:0-2742 GCA_046595225.1 Saccharimonadales bacterium (SeqCode) | reverse complement strand
GAAAGTTTTTTACGCCATGTTTTTAAGTTCTTGAATACCGTTTCATCAAAACCTTCCAATAACTTATCTTCTTCGGGCCTAAGAGCACGGCGAACAGTCTGCTGGTGCTTTTCTATGGTCTTTTGGTCAATCAACTTGAGCCCTGCTACTGCTTGGTTCGACCGAGCTTTTAGCGTTATGTCCAACTCAATAATTTGCGGATTTACGACCATCGCCATGTTGTTAATACCTTTAATAAACAATCCATCGATGCTCCGAACCCGCGACAAAGCCACATAACCCATTCCCGGCTCGAATGATTTTGATAAGTCTATTTCGGCGGCGTCAAGACTCATGCCTTGGCTCTTATGAATGGTAATTGCCCAGGCTAATCGCAGCGGCAGCTGCGTGACATCAGCAATGGTTCTTTCGCCGTCTACCGTCTTCCAGCTGTGATTTTCGGCAGTTATTAACCGATGTTTCGTCCGAATGATTGGCTGGCCTTCATCATTAAACTTCACAACTTTACCAATAGTGCCGTTATAAAAATGCTTGGCCGGATTGTTGGCTACAAACATAACCTCAGCACCAAGTTTTAACTCCAACCGCTCCGGGGCCAGACATTGTTTAATGAGCGATTCAACCGCATTCTTGCGCCCACTGCTCGTCATATGATATGTTTTTGTCTCTGTTTGCAGCTTGTTTAATTCAGTCTGATTGATGTCGTTCACATGGGCATTATGTGAGTATAGCTTGATAATATCTGCATCCGTTGGAGCCGGCCTTATACGATCACTGAGCTCCTCGTAGTGCGCTTCATCGACACTATTTGATCGTATAGCGTTTAAAATGTTTAAAAGGTTGCTGTCGTCTTGTCGATGTTGCTCGTTAAGGTAGCAGATTTTGAGATTCATGTGTTTCCAAGCTTCAGAATTATAAATAAAGTGGGGCTCACCCGATTTTGTCACTGGTGGCAGCTGAAATAAATCCCCGCTCAATACAACTTGTAGCCCGCCGAACGGTTTTGTCCTATCTTTAAATGCTCGTGTGATGTCATCGAGGGCATCGAGCACATGACCATCAAGCATAGACACTTCATCAATAATTAACACTCGTGTTTGGGCCATACGCTTTTTTATGGTAGATCTGGCCATGATTCGCTCAATGTCAATTGAGTCACCAATGCCAAGACCTGCCCATGAATGTAATGTCATCCCGTTCATGTGCGTGGCGGCAATTCCAGTACTAGCCGTAACGCCAACGACAATATTATTCTCTCGTAAGTACTTAATGTATTGGTTTAAAACATAGGTTTTACCACTTCCGGCAGCACCGGTCAGGTAGACGTTATGTCCCATTTTTAAAATATTGAGGGCTTCTCCTTGTTGCATAGACTATAAGTATCTCAGCAAAATTAGCTTATACGCAACTAGGTAGTGCTGCTTTTTTGGCGGTGCATACAACCGACCCAGCAGCACGGGCGGCGCATGCCTTTGAGCACCTTGTCGCGCATTACCGAAATATGTTTCAGCCGGGTCTCGGGTTTGGCCACGGTAGTAACCCAGCAGATCCACTCGTTCCGCGCTAGTGGAGTAATATCCTCCCATAGTTCCAGAACCTTTTTGTCTGCTAGGATTGCAGTACGCATATCACTGGGCAATGTATGGACCGTACCTGACGATAAGGTTGCGGATAAGGTTTTCGTGATCATATTTATAGTATATATGCAGTTTCTATCATCATTAGGCTAAATCTACAATGGTTCCGCCAATTGCCTCCGCAAACCTACTGTCATGGCTCACGTATACGACGGCACCATGATATTGCTTCAAAGCAGCTTCAAGTTCTTCAATACTGGGAAGATCAAGGTGGTTGGTCGGTTCGTCTAAAAATATAATCTGTGGTCTATTTGCTAACATAGATATTAGCTGAAAACGTGCCTTTTGGCCACCGCTCAGCACTTTGACTGGTTTTGAGCCATCACTGTTGGGCTCAAACAGATAATCACTTAACAGGGCACGAATCATCTGATCGGTAATTGCCAGTCCTTTAAAGTGGTAGGCATGCTCAATTGCATCATGTAGTGTCATCTCTAAATAACTTTTATCAAATGTTTGCTTATATATACCCACCGTGGCTTCGTTAGTTATTTCAATCTGTCCGCTATATACCTGCGGGGTGAGCTTTGTGCTATTTAGTGTGTCAATGATAGCCGTAACTAACGTAGTTTTACCGGCCCCGTTCCGACCGCGGAGTTGTACGCAGGCACCGCTGAATAGTTCAAAACTCACCGGTTTAAAAAGTGGTTCGCTGTAACCAAGCGATAAAGAATCTATATTGAGCAAACGTCGCTGGGCGTCCTGTTTAGACGGTAAATTTAACCGTATAGACGTTGATTTATGTTCGCTGTAAGCGCTTTTTAGTTTAGTACTCAAGCCTTTGGCCGAATCTTGATCGATCCAAAAGCTCGGTTTTTCTTGCTGCTTTAAGCCGGCTATTTCTTTAGCGGTTTTTGTTTCCAAGCTTTTAAAACGCTTGATGGTCCCCGGCGTTCTGGATTTTTCTTTCAAACGCCTAAATCGGATAAGATCCGCTTCTAGGTTAGTGATCCTTGACTGGGCAACTTCATATTCATTCACCGCGCCGCTCATTCTGTCGGTGTTTGTTTTTAAATATTTGTCGTAATTGCCGGTATAATTTGCAGCCTTGCCGTCTCGAATCTCTACTATTCTGTCGACGTTACTCAGGACGTCACGGTCGTGG
>JBKJPJ010000080.1:0-3704 GCA_046595225.1 Saccharimonadales bacterium (SeqCode) | reverse complement strand
GTATTTAGCCATACTGATAATTCGCTGTCAACACTTTAATGAAACTTTTATTATCTTAATGCAACTTGTGATAGAGTCATATTAATTTAGCTATATTGATTAGTCACTTAGCTTATTTGGAAACTAAGTATTACTACTAAAGAATTAGTTAAAAATATTAAAAATGAGTTCATAAAGCATGAAAAATACATACCGCTTTCATTGTGGAAAATCACCTCTACTGATATCTATACCCCATGCAGGCGTGGCTGTGCCCAATGAGGTTGCCTGCAATATGACTTCACAAGCATTAAAGATGCCAGATGTAGATTGGCACTTAACTTTACTCTACGATATGGCTCAAGCTTACGATGCCTCAGTATTGTCAGCAGAATATGCCCGTTATGTGATTGACCTTAACCGCTCGCCAGAAGATACCCCACTGTATCCAGGGCAAGATACCACTGGGCTTTGCCCGATAGACACCTTTGATAAACAACCGATTTATATACAAGGTAAAGAACCGAATCAGCAGGAAATACAAAACCGCATTGAACAGTTTTGGCGACCCTATCACGACAAACTAGAATCAGAGCTTAAAAGAATCCGTGCGATACACGGTATTGCAGTTTTATGGGACGCACACTCAATTGCATCACATGTACCGCGCTTTTTTGATGGGAAACTACCAGACCTGAATTTTGGTACTGCAGATATGCAGTCTTGTGATGCATCTTTACAAGAAGCGATTGCAATGACAGTACAAAAGTCTACCCATGCACAACCATATAGCCATGTTTTTAATGGCCGCTTTAAAGGTGGTTACATCACCAGACATTATGGAATGCCTGCCATTAATATTCATACATTACAGCTTGAAATTTGCCAGAGCATTTATATGCAAGAACAGCCGCCTTACCAATACAAACCTGCACTAGCCCAAGAAGTTAAGCTTTTGCTGGGAGAGTTAATTGACACTTGTTTGATCTGGGCAAACAGCTATAAAAGTAAACCATCTAAGGAGAACCAAGTATAGAAAACTAGTTAAAAAATTGGATACCCGATTTACGTGATTGATTTGACCAAAAACTAGCTAAACGAAAATTTATTAGATTATGTTGATTTTCATTTCTAATTGTCCGCTTTATGACAACCAATTTGATTTGTTTTAAGACAGACTTCGGCTCTTAGTAGTCATTAGATGTGCGTATTCCACTCCAAAAAAGCCACCAATTCCAGTCTAAACCAGCCAGTGATTCCACTCTAAAACCGCCACCCATAATTACGAAAAGCGGCCAGTGATAATTTGATTTCTAATAATAAGCGAACTGATAAGTTGGGCCCTAAGCAGTCATCAGACTTTTAAAATAAAGTTTGTTTTACCTAGCCCTACTTAACGAATGATTAACAAATGACAGCATCGCGAAGCGATTTTTCTCCTTGCAGAGAGTCGATCAGCGGACAATAGACGTGCCCTTTCATCGCATGGCAGGCGCACACCAAATCGGACAACGCAGTCTCCATTCTCACCAAGTCCGCCAGTTTTTTACGCACATCCTCAAGCTTTTGCTCAGCTAGTCTACTGGCTTCCTCGCAGTGAGTACCATCCTCTAAACGCAGCAACACAGAGACCTCATCCAAGCTAAACCCGAGTTTCTGGGCTGATTTTACGAATCGCACACGCTTTACATCCCTCTCGTCATAACGGCGAATACTGCCATAAGGCTTATCCGGCTCCGGCAACAAGCCTTTGCTTTGATAGAAGCGGATAGTTTCCACATTAACCCCGGCCGCTTTGGCGAAAGTGCCAATGGTTAGGTTGTCTAAATTATTTTCCATCACTCTTGACTCCGTACATGACTACGGTAGTAAGGTTACGCTAACCATTAAAGATTCAAAAGGATAATCGTATGTCTGAACCAAAAAACGGTCGAAGTGTATTAGCCGCCGGTGGCCTTGCCGCCATTCTTGCTTCTACTTGCTGCCTAGGTCCGCTGGTGTTGGTCGCCCTAGGATTTAGCGGGGCTTGGATCGGCAACCTGACGGTACTAGAGCCGTACAGACCATTTTTTATTGGCGCGGCGTTGGTGGCCATGGTTTTCGCCTATCGCAGCATTTATCGCCCAGCACAGTCATGTAACCCGGGTGAAGTCTGTGCTATTCCTCAGGTACGCGGGACCTACAAGCTCATTTTTTGGATCGTGATTCTGCTGACCTTAAGTCGAGCTTGGATTTCCCTATATTCTTCCCTTATTTTATTAACCTGGAGTTGATCATGAAAAAACTATTCACCTTACTTTCATTTGCCAGCCTCATAGCCGCACCTGCGACTTGGGCCGCCACTCAAACCGTCACGCTTTCCGTGCCCGGCATGTCTTGTGCTGCCTGTCCGATCACTGTTAAGAAAGCACTCTCTAAGGCCGAAGGTGTTAGCAAGACCGAGATAATAATTGAGAAACGCGAAGTCATGGTTGCCTTTGATGATAGCAAGACCAATGTCCTGAAACTGACCAAGGCAACCGAAGATGCAGGCTATCCATCTTCGGTTAAGCGTTGAGTCGCGATAAGGTATCACTATGTCCTTAATCACAAAAGTGGTCGATAAAGTCGGTTCGATTGGTAGTATCGTCTCCGCGATGGGCTGCGCGGCTTGCTTTCCAGCACTTGCCAGCTTTGGAGCAGCCATTGGTCTGGGCTTCTTGACTCAGTATGAAGGACTGTTCATCACCACCCTACTGCCATTGTTCGCGGCAGTGGCTCTAGTGGCCAGTGCACTGGGTTGGTTTAGTCACCGACAATGGTACCGCAGCGTGCTGGGCATGATTGGGCCATCGCTGGTATTGTTGGCGGCGCTTCTCATGCGGTTCTACGGCCTGTCTACTGCACCTATGTTGTATACCGGGATTGCGTTAATGGTCGTGGTATCGATCTGGGATTTTGTTTCACCAACAAACCGGCGCTGCGAACCAGATCACTGCGAACTACCATTTAAACGCTGATGATGGCATGAGCGTTACCAAAACATAAGAACAAGGAAAGTCATATGACCAATTTAAAGATTACCGGTATGACCTGTGACTCATGTGCGATCCATGTTAAAGAAGCCTTGGAAAAGTTACCGGGTGTACACTCGGCGGTTGTGTCCTACCCACAGGGCACTGCACAACTCATCTATGAACCTAGAATCCAGTTGGACTCAATCACGGCGGCCATAAGCGAACTTGGCTATCAAGCAACGCTCACAGATACGTCACCAAAAGTAAAACTAGAAGGCCTTCTTGACGAGGCGCAGGATGGGATCGACGAAAGGAATTTGTCAGGCGGAATTAAAAATTCACTGCATATCGCCGTCATCGGTAGCGGTGGAGCCGCAATGGCAGCAGCACTAAAAGCTGTTGAACTAGGTGCACGCGTCACGCTCATCGAGCGTGGCACCATTGGTGGTACCTGCATCAATATTGGCTGTGTGCCTTCTAAAATTATGATCCGCGCCGCACACATTGCCCATGTACGCCGGGAAAGTCCTTTCGATGGTGGCATTGCCGCGACCGAACCCACAATTGACCGCGCAAAACTACTATTACAGCAGCAGGCGCGCGTCGACGAACTTCGGCATGCCAAGTACGAGGGAATACTGGAGAGTAATCCGGCAATTACCGTGCTGCACGGTGAGGCACGGTAATTGCCGGATTACTCTCCAGTATTCCCTCGTACTTGGCATGCCG
>JBKJPJ010000084.1:0-7769 GCA_046595225.1 Saccharimonadales bacterium (SeqCode) | reverse complement strand
GGCTAAAACGTAGTCGCCGTACAAGCCAATCCTGTGGGAGCAGACTTAAAAACCAACCCGCCCGTGGGCCGGATTCTTGAGCAATTAATAGACGGTATAATGAACTAAACAATTCTTTAGGCTGTAAACCCGCCACCTCTCGGGTGTCATAGATTGCCTGGTGAAACCAATTTCCATCTGCCTCTTTAGGAGCCTGCTCAATCTTATTGGCCAGCTCTGTAAAAAAAAGAATCTCATTGGCGGAAAAATCAGATTGTTGAGCCGTTTGGCGCAGTTCAAATTTACTGTCTTCGGGAGCCCATAGTTTGAGCCACTCGTCAATAAACTTCAGTTCAGCCTGTATGGTTTGAGCTTGTTCTTTTACTATGCCCTTGTGCTCAGTTCGTTCAATAATATCCATAGTCTTTTGAGGATCTTTTAGCGCTGCCTGATAGCTTGCAACGAGATGTGAAAATGGTACATTGCTCACAACCAGTTCTTCCAATCCATCGGTGCATAAATGTATCAGTTGTTCTTCGTCTGCAGTTTTGTTGGGCTTAGCCAGCAGTTCAGCGAATTCATCAATTAGACGAACCACACCGCCTTCAGGGTCAAAGAATAGCGGCTTTTGAGGAGCCAATCTTAAAATAAAGAATCGTGCCACCTCTGGAGGCAGCACCATAACGACCTCGCTAATATCAATACCGTTACCTTTACTGGCGCTCATTTTTTTGGTATCGCCAGCCCGGTTTACGAAATCATAGGGCACAGGTAATGGTGGTTCAGAATCAAATATTTCGCGTATCAGCCCCGCACCGGTATCATAACTGCCACCTTTTGTACCGTGGTCCCGGCCGAATGGTTCAATATTAACCCCCACCAACCACCAGCGAGCTGGCCAGTCAATGCGCCAGTCTAGCTTCACCTGCCCTTTGGCGTAGCTAATACTTTGCTCTTGATTGTCTATGTCTAGGTAAACCAGCGTCTTTTTTGTTTTATCAAGGCTCACAAAGGGACGCTTCTTCAGATACCCTTCCTCGTTAATTTGAATCGGTGACCATTCCTCACCAATTTTTCGGCCTGATATCTGTTCTAAGACCTTTTTAACCTGGCTGATTTGTTCAAGAGCTTTTTCGATAGCCGGAACAAAAAAACCTTCACGGTATTTTTCGTGGCTCCGCACTACTTCCATTTTTATCCCAAGTTTTTCGACACTATCTAGGAAGCTTTTTAATGCGTAATCAGCATAACTTTGATCTGATCCATCGGGTGATGGCATGTCGCAGAGTGGTTTTCCGAGATATTTTTGGTACTCATCTGGTAAACCCGCAGGAACCTTCCGAAAGCCATCTTGATCATCTACAAAATGAATATGTTTTGCTTTTTGACCACGCCGGCTTAATTCACGGGCGATGGCATCTGAGGTGATAATTTCTCTCAGGTAGCCCATGTGGTACGTGCCTGAGGGAGAAATTCCGCTCTGAACTATAACCTCATCTTTTTCAGAAGTCTTTTGAATAGCGGAATCTACAATTGTATTAAGCCATTGCATGGTATTTACAGAAGCCAGTATACGGGAATATTAACTAATACTGGTGATTTTGTAGGTTGAGGTTTCGGCTGGAGTGACGATTTCTACATCATCACCTTCTTTTTTACCCAGAAGAGCTTTACCGATGGGTGATTCATCGGATATTTTACCCTTTAAAGGATCCGCCTCAACAGTACCGACTACCCTAAATTCCTTGGAATTTGCGCCGGCTGTCAGCTTGACGTGGGACCCTAGCTGCACCTTGGCGGCACCAGTTGGTTTTTTAATAAGTTCAACGTTTTGCAAAATATACTCCAGTTCGGCAACCCGGCTGTCGTTCTGCTCTTTTTCTTGCATAGCAGTGCTATACTCGGCATTTTCTGCTAAATCACCAAATTCACGGGCGGTTTTAATGCGCTCAGCAATTGCACCTCTTTGGCTGACAAGATGGTCATGTTCGGCCTGTAGTTCTTCTACACCTTCTTTGGTCAATAAAAACTGCTTTTTCATAGACGTGCACCTTCTTTATCGGGTTATGCTTTACTGTATCGATTCGCTATTTCTAGATTGTTGGTTTTTTGCGGTACGCTGGTTGAATTATACCAATTAACTCTTTTGGGTCAACTAACTGTGATTCTTTTTCGGTTCTGGATTTTAGCTCAAACTTGCCAGCCTGGCAGGTTTTTGCGCTTACCACAACCCTGTACGGGATACCGATCAAGTCAGCGTCGGCAAACTTTTCGCCAGGTCTAACATCACGGTCATCATATAGTACCGCAATCCCCGCCTCAGTCAACCCCTTATACAGATCATCTGCTGCCTGAACTACGGTTTTTTCTTCGCCTAATCTGGCTAAGTAAACCTGTGCCGGAGCAATATTCTCGGGCCAGACCAAACCGCGCTCATCACAAAATTTCTCAGCGATAACTCCCATAACCCGACTAATGCCAATGCCATAAGAGCCTAAATGAACTAACTGCTTTTCCCCATTTTCATCCGTAAAAGTAAAGTTCATATGCTCACTTTTATCGGTACCGAAATTGAAGATATTTCCCACTTCACTACTCTTAAGCTTGACCATGTCTTTACGCTCAATACCCAGCTCTGTTAAATTCTCATCAGTCATTACTTCTTCGTTAACCGCAATATCTTTGGCTTTATGTAAGTAAATAACATCTTCACCTGCTTCGCAGACCGTTTGAAACTCATGGCTGAACTTAGTAAAAGCGCCGCCGCTGGCAAAGGTTACATAGGTATCTTTACCGATACCCAACCTCTCGTATACCCGGTTATAGGCCATTATAACCTTATTGTAGTACTCATCATGCTCCGTACTGTTGCGGCTCATGGAGTACATATCTTTCATAATGAATTCGCGGCCGCGCATGATGCCGCTTTTAGACCGAAGCTCGTTGCGCAGTTTAACCTGGAACTGATACACGCTGATGGGAAAATCTTTATAGCTGGTTATGTGCTGCTTCATCATATTTACGATTGGCTCTTCATGAGACCACGCCAAACCTATTTCAGTGTCGTCTTTCAGTTTAGTTTTAAACCAAATATCAACTGCGGCATCTTCCCAGCGTCCGGTTACTTCCCAGTTATTCCGCGGTTGCAGATTAGTCATAATAAGTTCCTGGCCATCCACTGCGTTCATTTCTTCGCGTACCACTCTCTTAATATTTTCTAAAATCCTCAGCCCTAATGGCAGAAAAGCGTAGACCCCAGCCATTTCTTTATGAATGAAGCCTGCCTGTATTAATAATTGGGCATTCTTGGCTGTCTCGTTAGCCGGTACGGACTTGGTAGTTTTTGTGAACAGTTGGGAAAGTCTCATATGCAGATTATTCTACATCTAATATGATTTTAGGACAAAAGCTATAAAATGGACTGCTACCGAGAAGATTAATGTTTAAGGATGAACTCAACGCCAAAACATCCTTTTAACTCCTTAAGAATTGAGCAAATAATGTATTCGCTTAATTTATATTTAGCTAATATGGAAGATAAACAGACTCATAAATGCTAATCCGTTTTTGAGCATATGCAGGAAAATTCCCGGCCACAGACTACCTGTTTTTTCCCGTACAAATACTAAGACGAGTGATAGTATAAACGTATCAACACCCGCTATCCATAATAACGATGCTCCGCTGTCATTCCCCAGTGTGTGAGGCAACGCGAATAATAAGCTTGTAACGAGAGCTGCGGGCACTATCTTAAGTTTGCTCCGTAAGCCTCCGTATAAGAATCCCCGGAATAAGGCCTCTTCTACTAAAGGTGGTAAAATAACCAGACTAATAAATACTAACAGTAATGGAAAGCCGCTGATGGTAGTACTGAAACCGATGTTCTGCTTTTGGTTGACGTTAAGCGATGGTAGTAACTGCGTCAGCAATTGAGTAGTAGCTAGTAATAGGGGAAAATAAACCGCAAAACCACCCAAGGCATACCCCGCATCACGGAATTTTAGCCGGACGAAGCCAATGGCTTTAAACGTGCTGTGCCGTTTTTTGAGTAATATGCCCAGGAATACCATAACGGTAGATTCAATAAGCAGTACGGTCCAAAATTGAGCATACACTGAGTTTGTTGACCAGCTGGTAGCTTGTTCAGCCGTCCAACCCCGGAGTCCCGCGTGAACACTCAGTACCAGCAAAACCAAAAACTGTGAGGCAAAAAATATAGCTATCGTGGCTAGCAGCGTCGGCCATAAACCATACGGCTGCTTTTGATTTGGGGAATTGGAAGCCGGGGCCTCAGTACTTCCCCCGCTCAATTCTTCCACCTAAAAGAACCTTTTAATATCCACGAGTGTAATTACTAAAATCAGGAGCATTAACACCGCAAAGCCCGTACCATGGATGCGGTCTTCGGTATCTTTGGGCAGGGGTTTTCTGAGGGCTCTGTACAGCATGGTAACAAAAAGGCGGCCGCCGTCCAGGGCTGGTATGGGTAGCACGTTCATTATGGCTAGGGTTAATGAAATTATAGCAATCAGCATTAATACAAACGGAAGACCTAAATGGGTGCCCTTCTGAAGAATTACAAAAACCCCTACCGGTCCGGCAACTTGAGCTGATGCCTGAGCACCGTGCCCGGTGAATAATGCTGCCAGAGCGTGCCCCAGCCCCTGAAGAGTGAGAGCGGTAAATTGCCAAATCACACCCAAGGCAACGAGTGGTGCCGACCATGTTGAGCGCCGCAACTGATAGTCTGTTGGTGATATTCCTAAATAACCTTTGGGATTACTACTGCTTTTACTGGCAGCAACTTCTGTTTGGTCGCGCAACATAAGATTCACCTCTTTGAGTGCATCCCCCCGCCGATAGGCCACGGTCACCTGTTGCCCGGCAAGCTGTTTAGTGATTTCCGGAACTTTGCTGCTACTGGTTATGGTGTGCAGGCCGCCACCCGCGGCTAGGCCAATAGCTTCAAAACGGTCTTGCTCTTTAATCCCCGCTTTAGCAGCAGGCGAACCCGGCTCTACATAGCCGATTAAGACATGGCTGGTGCTGACTTTGCTATCTGATGGTATGGTAAACTGCTTTTTTACCAGCTGGGGCATGCCCGTCAGTGCTAATACCGTTAAAAGGGCGAAAGAAGCAACTAAATTCATAAATACACCGGCTAGCATTATTTTTACTTTGTTACTTAGCCGGGCTGCCCCGTAGCTACCGGCCGCAGTATCGGCATCGTGTTCACCTTTGAGGCGGACAAAGCCACCCAATGGCAACCAGTTAAGGCTGTACACGGTCCCATTCTTCTTTCCCAATATTTTAGCTTGCGGCGGAAAACCTAGTCCAAACTCATCTACACCAACACCGCTGCGCCGGGCGGCAATAAAGTGCCCCCATTCATGGACCACAACTAAACTTACAAACAACAACAGGCCTAAAATAAGAAGTATAACGCTCATTTAAACGCCAAACCTTCGGTCACGCTCACCGTACCAGTCTATAGCCGTATCTAATTCTTGGGTAGAATATGCCGGCCAGGTGGTGTCGGTAAAGTACAATTCGGCATAAGCCAAGCGGTACAGCATAAAATTACTCAAACGATGTTCTCCGGAAGTGCGGATAAGTAAATCTATATCCGGTATCTCGGGTCCATATAAATGCTTGGCAAGATCTGCTGGCTCCAGTGTATTCACTCGTGTACTTCCTTCTATATTATTTTGGCTCTGTTCTTGTATCAGGCTTTTGACGGCATCGGCTAACTCTTCGCGTCCACCATAATTAAAACATAATGCCAGAACTCCTTTGGTGTTGCCGCGAGTTTTTTCTTCGACTCGTTCAATGGCCGCTAACACCTTAGATCGTAGCCCCTCCCGGCGCCCTAAGACTAGGACTTTAATACCTTCTTGGTGTAAATCCTCTAAATAATTATCCATCATTTTAGGTACCAAGTTCATTAAATAATTAACTTCTCGTTGGCTGCGGGTCCAATTCTCGGTGGAAAACACGAAAGCCGAGACATATTGCACGCCGCGTTTAAAAGCTTGCTTGGCTATGATGGTGAGGTTGTCCCCTCCCTTACGGTGACCTTCAAGTGCGGATAGGTTGTTGGCTTTGGCCCAGCGACGGTTCCCGTCCAGGATAATGCCTATATGGGCTGGGATATCGGTTTCAGACATGTTGTTCCATTATAGTGTGTTTCGACATCTGCGAACAGTACCAAACCTGCTTTAACAGGTTTAGACGGTTAAAATTTCGTGCTCTTTTGCTTGGACCATACGGTCTATTTCGGATTTTTGTTTGGCCATGCTGTCGTCTAGTTGTTTTTTTATAGAATTGAGGTCATCTTCGGTAATATCTTTTGATTTCTTGGCCTCTTCAGCTTGTTTTAAGGCATCATGACGGGCATTCCGCATGCTGATCAAGCTGTCTTCGGCTTTGCCATTAAGAACTTTAACGTACTCTTTACGGCGGTCTTCGGTAAGCGGTGGAATGGGGATACGTACGACCCGGCCGTCATCTGATGGGTTTAGCCCCAAGGATTGATTCTCGCGGATGGCCGCCGAAATGGCTGGCAAGTTACTCGGGTCGAAAGGAGTGATTTGCAGCAATTGAGCTTCGGGCACGGTCACACTGCCTACTTGGATAAGGGGCATTTTACTCCCGTAGGCTTCTATCATGATGCCGTCCAACATCCCGGAATGCGCTCGGCCAGTCCGAATTTTTTTGAGTTCATCTTTAAAATGCGTTAAGGCTTGCTCAAACTTGGACTTGGCATGATCGGTAATTTGATTTGGTGTCATAATGTAACTCCTTATTTGTACAGATATATTGTAGATCAGCTCCACAGGCTTAGCAATTAATCAAAAATCCCGGTAGGTTTTATCATCACGCTTGCCCACAAATAAAATGTCGTTGTGACTGGCATCTACGGAACGAAAAATTATTCTGTATCTACCCGCTCGAATTCTATAGATTCCTGAGTTACCCTTTAACGGCTTACAGTTCATTTCATTAATTTCATTAGCTGCTACTGCTGCAATGTATGGGAGAAGATAGATCAGCTGCTTCTGAGAAAGTTTACTTAAAAATTTCTTGATCTTGTCCGACATTTATTTTTCTGCCAGTAGCTCTTTGAATGCCCTGAGTACCTCTTCGGCCGGCACCCCTTTAGGGTCGATTTCTCTGAAATCTACTAGGGTTTGCCAATTTTCGCTGATTGGGTCCCCCCATTCGTCCAGCTCTTCTTTATGAGAGCTACGAACTTTCGCCAGTAAGGCTTGTCTTATCACATCACTTCGGCTGGTGTAATCTTGCTTAGCTAAATCATCCACCCTCTTAAGGAGTTCTTTGGGAATAGTAATATTTACCGTTTGGGAATCATGTGTAGCCATACATAAAGTGTATCATTTACATACATTTTATGCTACTGTATTTCGCCCAAAGCCATGCGGCTAAAACGACGGACGATGATATTTTCACCAAGTTTAGCGATGTGTTCTTTGACGTAATTTTCGACAGTTTGATCGGGGTTTTTTACGAACGGCTGGTTCATTAAACAGCGCTCCGCAAAGTGTTTCTTGAGCATCCCTTCTACAATCTGGGGGACCATATTGTCTGGCTTGGATTTTCCGTCGACTGGTGCCTTAACTTTTTCGGTGAATTCATTCTCAGCACTCTTTTTTACATCGGCTGGGATGTCGTCAACAGATACAAATTCAGGTGCACTGGCTGCAATATGCATGGCCAAGTCTTTGACTAGGCCGGTAAAGACTTCATTGCGGGCTACGAAATCGGTCTCG
>JBKJPJ010000042.1:0-2812 GCA_046595225.1 Saccharimonadales bacterium (SeqCode) | reverse complement strand
AATTTGGCTAGCCGTGGTTTTGTAGGTTGCCGCCTTTTTATAATCCTCGGCCTCGGCGGCCTCTTCACGGCGTATATTAACTAACTTCAATTCTTTTTGCAGTCTACGGGCCTCCGGTGGAGTTTTACCTTTGTCTACGCGGAGGTGCGCCGCTGTTTCATCTAATAAATCTATCGCTTTGTCTGGCATGAAGCGATCTTGTATATATCGTTTAGCTAAAGTAACCGTGTCTTCAATAACGGTATCACCAATTGTTACCGCATGGAAATCTTCATAATGCTTTCGGAGACCTTTCAAAATTGCCACTGTTTCAGTTGGTGTTGCTTCGGGAACTTGAATTGTTTGAAAACGTCGTTCTAAAGCGGCATCTTTTTCTATATGTTTAGTGTATTCTGCCGTTGTCGTAGCCCCTATCATTTGTATTTTACCGCGGGCAAGAGCTGGTTTGAGGATATTCCCGGCATCCATAGCCCCCTCGGCTGCGCCGGCACCAACAATAAGATGTAGTTCATCAATAAATACTATCGACTTTTTGTCATTTTCTAACTCGGACATGACTTTTTTTAATCTCTCTTCAAATTCGCCCCGGTATTTGGTACCGGCTATCATGCCAGCAAGGTCGAGCATAATGACTCGTTTATCAATTAAGCTGTCAGGGACGTCTTCTGCAGCAATACGTTGAGCGAGGCCCTCAACAATAGCAGTCTTTCCCACGCCTGGCTCACCAATTAAAACGGGGTTATTTTTAGTGCGTCGGTTCAAAATAGTTATAACTCTTCTTGTTTGGGCTTCTCTGCCAACAACCGGGTCAAGCTTCCCTGTCCGCGCCAAATAAGTCAGATCAGTCCCAAAAAAGTCGAGAGCTGTTTTACGCTGTTTTTTCTGGCGATTCTTGTTACCATTGGCGGTATCGTTCTCATCATATTGCTGGCGGTGCAAAAACTGTTCTAGCTCATTCGTTAAGCCATCAACATTAGCATTCATATCCTTAAGTAATAGTGTGGCACGAGCATTCTTTTGGGTAAGAATACTATAAAGAATATGTTCGGTGCCGCAGAAATCTTGATTATAATCTTGAGCAACTTCGTAAGCCATACGGAGTGTCAATTTGGCAGTCTCGCTTAATCCCTTACCTCCCAGGTTAATTACTAACGTTTTTGGGGTTAAATTTAAAGCTAGACGTGCTCTATCTAATGTTACACCCGCGTTTTCTAGTATTTTTGCCCCCATGCTGGAATCTTGTGCCAAAACGCCTAATAACAGATGTTCTGTACCAATATAAGCACTCCCAAAACTCTGAGCAATTGCACCGGCGTGTTTAATACTGTGGACTGCATTATCGGTCAGATGATTAATAAACTCATTAAAATCGGCACTACTTGGCGTCATACGTTATATTCCACCTATCTAGCGATAATTAATTTGTCGCTACTACTATGATATCAGTTGGCACTCTCGTGTCAAGAGTGCTAATTAATACGATAAGTCCCTCTATTCGCCTTGCTGTTCGATGGCCTCAATCAATGAAGATTCAAGCTGTTCTTTCTTTTTAAGCTTAGGCCTTGGACTCAGGGCTACGGGTTCTTCAGGTGCTACTGGAGCAACTGGCGCTACCGGAGCCGCTGGGGCTGGATCTTCAGTTTTGACTTCGACAGTTGGTTTTTCTACAGAGTCGGGTTGTACAGCGGGTTTAACGCCATCAGCGACAATATCTATATCAAAGCCGCTCAGTTTACTGGCCAGGCGCACATTTTGACCGCTTTTGCCGATTGCTATACTTTGCTGGTCTTCAGGTACGAGCACTTGGGCCTTCTTTGTTTTCTCGTCAATGACTACCTTATTAACTTTGGTAGGACTGAGCGCATTAGTAATATAATTAATAGTATTTTCATCCCACACAATTATGTCTATCTTTTCCTGCTCGCCAATTTCACTCATGACCGCATTCACCCGAGTACCGTGTCCGCCTACAAAGGTTCCCACCGCATCAATACCCGGTACGGTGCTACTGACAGCAAGTTTAGTACGCACCCCAGCCTCACGGGCAATATCTTTAATTACTACTGCGCCACTTTCCATTTCTGGCACCTCACCGCGGAACAGCCATTCTATGAATTCCTTGCTGGCCCGAGAAACCACCAGTTGTGGCCCACGAAAACCGCGTTCTACATCTTTCAAAAATACCTTAAGCCGCTGACCGGGGTAGTAACGCTCTCCTTGAATTTGTTCGCTAGCTGGCATAATGCCTTGGGCTTTACCTAGGTCAACGCGGATTATCCGGCCTTCTACGCGCGCCACAATCGCGTTAATAACGGTACCTATTTTATCTTCATACTCGACCATAATAATTTCACGCTCGGCTTCACGAAGTCGCTGTAATATGACTTGCTTGGCTGTCTGGGCAGCAACACGGCCAAACTGTTCTACTTTTTCGTGAACTTCTACTTGTTCGCCAACTTTGGCATTTTTGCGGATCAATTGTGCACCACTGATATTAATTTCGTAATGGGGGTCTGTAACCATTTCCACAACTTCTTTGCTAATGTAAGCATCCACGTCACCAGTATTCAGATTCATTGTAACGCGGAGTTCTTGTTCCCGGTCGCCATAGTCACGGCGATAGGCGGCAGCTAAAGCCTGTTCGACCGCATCTTGAACGGTTTCGGTTGGCAAGTTTTTTTCCTCGGCAATGGTTTTTACTGCAAGGGCTAATTGTTTAGTATCGAGTTCCATGGAGATCCTTTCAAATATTATTCATAGCGGGTGGGTCATCTATTAAAAAATCCGACCACTTCGGCCGGACAACAATGTA
>JBKJPJ010000068.1:0-3804 GCA_046595225.1 Saccharimonadales bacterium (SeqCode) | reverse complement strand
CAGTTAATAGTTTTAATTGGCTTATATCAAGGACTCCGCAAAGTAGTTGATGACCCCCGTGCCATAACTCAACTGGCCTACCCTTTTATTCAGCAATTGTCTTGGATTAAAGAATTAGCCCGCGACATTGGCAAGTTCGACGCAACCTTATTTGGTTTGGTCGACCTTAAACGCAGCGCTATTGGGAATGGTGGCGTCTATTGGCCAGCTATGGTGATTGTGGTTGGAAGTGCTATAGCCCAGTTCTTTCAAAGTAAACAATTGATGCCGGTAACTAAAGATGCTCGGGGCCTCCGTCAAATTTTAAAAGAGGCGGGCGGCGGAAAGAAATCTGACCAGTCTGAAATTAATGCGGCCATTGGTCGCAGTACCCGTTATTTTTTGCCAATTATGATATTTTTCTTCACTGTTACCATTGCTTCGGCACTGAGCTTATATTGGTTAGTTGGAGGGGTTACCGCCTACTTCCAGCAGGACCGTATTTTAAAACAGGACGAGACAGAAATGGAACACAGCACCGGTACTTCAGGTGTTTCGGGCAACAATGCTAGTGGGGGTGCTAAGACCATTATCGAAGGCGAAGTAATTGCAACCAAGACAAAAACAAAAAAGAAGTCTGCTAATTCTGCTAAAAAGCGGAGGAAGCGATGAGCCAAGAAGAGACCGTCGGCGCATCTGACCCCACTTCCAAACCTGATGGCGATCTTAATGACAACGTAGAAGAAGCCATTCAATATGCTAAAAAATATGTTGAGGATTTACTGTCATTTTTTGGACTCAATACCGACATTTATGCCACCACCGAGGACAACGAAGTCATTGAACTTAATGTTCCTTCCACCCACCTCAATGGCTTTTTAATTGGCCAGCATGGTGACACCTTACGTTCAATGCAGTTTTTAGTGAGCAACGCCCTGCGGAACCAGAATTTTGCGATCAGCCGGGTAAATATTGACGTTGCGGGGTACAAGAAAGCCCGGGCCGACCAAGTTGCTGAGCAAGCCAGTGACTGGGTAAAAGCAGTCAAAAAATCTGGAGAGCCCATGGAGTTACGTCCCATGAATGCTGCTGACCGTCGTACAGTGCACAAACTAGCTGGTGAAGAAGGCATTATCACAGAATCTGTTGGTGAAGGTCGTGACCGCCACATTGTCCTGAAGCCTGCAGCCTAACCGGATCTGTGTATTATTGGCACGGCACACCCCTTAAGTGGGGCACTTTTTTCATGTAACCGGGTTGTAACTTTCTTACAAACGCTAACCGGGTTGGCGTGATTACGCGGCATTTTCTATTTGCTTCTTCTATGAGGACGGCGGGCTCCATGTTTGCCCAAGTACTTTCAGGAAAATCATTCACGCCTAGGGTAACTGTCTTGGCACCCGGCGGCAGCGGTACCCGCTTAATGATTTCATTGGTCTGAGGATCGATCAGTACCAAAGCTTTAACGGGGTGTAGCAGCGGCTTTTTAGTTGAACCTACTATGGCCCAACCATCTGAATATTTACTGAAATCACTAATACTGAGTTGTGCCTGAGAGGCATAGGTATTGCGTTCGATGAAAATTCGTTCAGCTTGTTCACCGTGTTCCCCGGTACTTACTCTGAGCCGGTACAGAGCTTGGGACGAGTCAGCAGTGCCGTCGTGGTCGTGATCGGCGATAGATATATCACGGCAAACTACGGAGTTTTCAATTTCTATTTTGAAGGGCCGTTTTTGGTTTTTTGTTACTGCTGAGAGATGTTCGGGGGTTAGCTGTACGCAACCACGATTGGCAGTCTTAACACCAATTTTAGGAACATAGTAGTAGGGGCCTGCAACAGATTGAGTGTTATTTAGTGTCATGAAATAGGTAGCAAATTGACCAGAGTTTGCGGGGCTGTTACTTTTGGCAACCACTGCCCAGCCATCCTCATCAGCATCGTAATCTGCAATGTTGAAAGCTTTTTTAGACAACGCCACATTGCGCTCTAGAAATATGTAGGTACTAGATTCTCCCCGCGAAACCTCGCCAGTGCGGACGCGGTACAATAAACTCTGTAAAGGGTTGCTATCTATGAAGGCATCACACGAGTCATCAATGTTGTCTAAATCCTCATCTATACCAGCGGCCAATGATCCAATACAACTGTCCGAGTCGTTCGGCTGGCCATCACCGTCATAATCAGTAGGGAACACGGCGACGTACACCGATACGTATATTTTTATCGGGTCTGAACCACTATTTTTACCTTTTACCGACAGTATATAGAAGCCCGGTAGAATGTTTTCGGGAATATTTACTGGGACGGAATAATTGCCCGAAGTTGAGGTAAAAGCCGTGCCGAGATCTATTTGCCCATCATTTAAGGACATTTTCATGAGGCTGTTTGGCTGTAAGCTCATATTTTTCGTGTTTACCGTAACCTGCGTAACTCGTTCTCTGTAAATGATTGGAGCGGCAAGTTCGGAATCATATGCCAATGAATCGATTTGTCGATTAGTTTTAGGAGCTTGCAACAATGGGCTGCTAGAATTTTCTACCGGACCAGTCAGTGAAGGAACGGGCAGCGGCATATTTTGGCCAAAATTAATCGTCTGTTGCAAGATTGTATCGGCCAAAAGTTGTTGCCCTAAACTGTTGGGATGGTAGCTTTCGTTTCCAAGCGGACCATCGGAAAAGGCCGGAATATCATTCCCAAACGTAAGCCCATTGACTGCCACTTTGGAACTAGCAGTTTCACACAGGCGGTGGCCATTAAATGCATCGCTAACGTCGATATATCCTAGTCCGGTGCTACTCGCAGCCTGTTGAATGACAATATTGAGTTGATTGATGAGTTTGTTGAGTAATTCAGCTTCTTGGGCATCTATGCGAACATTGAGTGCACAATTACCGCCTGGTTGGAACAGCTCCGGATAGCCCACGGCATATATTTTTGTTTTAGGTCCTGACAATTGGCGGACGTCTGAAAACAGGCGGGTTAATCGGCTGTACTGACTATTTATTTCTCGCAGTAACTCTAAATGGTCTTCGTAACTAGCGTAACAAGTCCCCGGTTGCAGGCAATGCTTTAGGTGAGCCGGCATCCCCGCGTCATTTCCCACTACCGATATGGTTATAGCAGCTGGTTGGTATTGAGAAATAAAGCTGTTTTGGGCCCGGTATCCTGGTAAGAATCCGCTCAGTATCTCGTTATCGAAGCTAGAGGCCGTTTTACCTGAAGCCTGTGGTTTATAGGTAGTTGCTAGGTCTCCGATGTCATTTATTTTTGCTCCCGAACAGGCAACCGATTCATAGCGTCCCAGAGACTGCTTTGCACCGATTAGATAGGGGTATGAGCGCTGAGACAAATGACAGAGATTGTCTTTGGTATCGGTGCTGGCTTTATACTGGTATGCTCCTTCACCCGATGTAAACGAGTCACCGAGTGCAAGATAATCGAGCTTAGGTACAGATGCGCCCGGTAACCCGAAAGTATATTGGCTCAATATTGAGGAAGTTGCGCTATCCTTGCGTCGAGCATAGAAGCTAAAGACATTGTCATTTATGAACCGGACAGTACTTATACCCACTAGGCTTGTTATTTGTTGCTGGGCAATAGGAAATAGATCTCTAGATTGGCAGAGTACCTTCTGGGTAGGGTGGTCAGGAACCGCACCGCAGGTGGACAAATCGTAGATAATGAAACGATTGAAGCCAGTAGCTGCTATTACTGCAAACCGGCCGTCGCTTGATATTGCAGACTGAATACCAGGGGCTAAACCGATGTCGTAGTTAAAAGGATCGGCAAATGGTAAGACTTCATAGGTTTCAAGGTTTACCCG
>JBKJPJ010000007.1:0-6723 GCA_046595225.1 Saccharimonadales bacterium (SeqCode) | reverse complement strand
AGTTGCCCAGTGGGTTATTCCGGAAAAATTAATGCCACCTACGTGTGCGGTGAAGAAACTAAATTCAAGGAGCCTGGTTTACCGCCCGGCGGCATGGGACTGCTCACTAAAAATGTCGAAAAAAATTTCGGTGTTGATATAAATTATTATGCCCGGATTAACTATACGGCTTTTAAGGATGCAGTTAACGCTGTCGGTGGTATAGATGTAACCATAAAAAGTGATGATAAACGCGGTCTTTACGATGCCAACATAGCCAAAGTGGACGGCGGGCCCTTAAAACTGACCAATGGGCCACAACACCTCAATGGCCAGACTGCTCTGAACTTGGCCAGAGCACGGGGAGACACCATCAGTTATGGTTTCGCAAGAAGTGACTACACCCGTACCGAACACCAACGTCAAATGCTGTTAGCCCTCAAAGACAAAGCTCTCAGTGTAGGTGTGTTAAGTAATCCCGCTAAGATCAGCAGCTTATTCGATGCCGCCGGCAACAATGTAGAAACTGATTTTAAAACCAGCGAAATTCGCCGCCTGTACACAATTAGCAAGCAAATTAATAATAATAGTATTCAATCTATTGGCTTAGCCGATGAAAAAGTGAACCTGGTCCAGGGTTATAATGCGCCGAATGGGAGCAGCGCAGTTCGTCCTGTCGCCGGGGTGAACGATTTTAGCCAAATACGGTCATTTATTAAAAAGATTAGTAGCAACGATCCTTTGGCAAAAGAAGGTGCCACCGCTGTAGTGCTGAATGGCAGCGGCGTAGACGGATTAGCCCTTAAGAATTCAGCTATCCTCAGCGATAAAGGTATTACCGTCAAAGCCACGGGTACGGCATCTAAAACGCGACCGACCACCACTATTATCGCCATTAACGGTGCTCTAAAGCCTGGTACCAAAGCATTCCTAGAGAAAAAGTATAAAGCTACCTCAATTACCGACCTTACAGATTATCCAGAAGCCCGCAATTATGTAGCCGACTTTGTTATACTATTGGGGCAAAATGAGAGCACTACCAACTAAGTTAAAGCCAGCTTCTGGCTTTTCTCATCATCTTCATCTGGGTTTAACAATTTTGTTGCCCGTTTTAATCTATATTTTTGTCCGTATTCAGCTCATTCCTTTAGCCATATTATTGGTGCTCATTAGCAAATGGCGGATGTTTGCGGTGCGCCCCCGGTATTGGTTAGCAAATATCCGTGCCAACGCTGTGGACTTGATGGTGGGAGTGGCTGCGGTATTGTTTATGGCCCGTTTTGACGCAGCCAGCTGGCAGCTGGTTTGGGTTGCCCTTTATGCGGCCTGGCTATTATTCATCAAGCCTAGATCTAACGCATTATTAGTCTCGCTGCAGGCAGGCATTGCCCAGACATTAGCGCTGGTGGCTTTATTTTTGATATATGGAAAAATATCTTTACTTTGGCTTGTTATTGCCGCTTGGGCTATTAGCTATCTTGCGGCTCGCCATTTCTTAACTGCTTTTGATGAACCGCACGCTTCACTGTACTCGCACACCTGGGGTTATTTCTCGGCGGCCTTGGTATGGTTATTAGGGCACTGGCTATTGTTTTATGGGTTTTTAGCGCAACCAGTATTACTGCTGACGGTTATTGGAGTGGGCTGTGCATCACTGTACTATTTAGAAGAAACTGACCGTTTGTCGTTACTATTACGCCGCCAGGTTATATTTATTATGTTGGCAGTGGTCTTGGTAGTGTTAGTGTTCTCCGACTGGGGCAATAAAGTTGTTTAAGCTGGTTCTCAGCTAGCCCGCCTAGTATACTTACAATACTGTATAATTTTCTGAATAATATTCAGATGTAAGAGGGAAAAATGTCTGCAGAACCAGAAAAAGAGACTCAATTTTCAACCAAACCATCCCGGGTTACCCGGGCTCAGGCGGGGGTAGTCGGCAGTATTTTATTACTGAGTCTGGGATTTGGCTTTTTAGGGGGATGGTTCGGTTATAAGTCACAAACTCAGACCAAAATCACTACAAAAGCTTCCCAGCAGATTGTTTCGAGTGAGAGTCAATTGTTTAGCTCAATTGCTAAAAATGTGGGCCCGAGTGTGGTTTCTGTGGATGTGACCGCCGAGAGTACACAGACAAACTTTTTTGGACAATCCCAACCAACTAAAGAACAAGGTGCCGGCACCGGTTTTATACTTAGTTCTGATGGCTATATAGCTACCAACCGCCACGTGGTACCCGCCGGGACTACCACAGTAAGTGTAACGCTATCCGACGGCACCAAACTTGATAGTGTCGATGTCGTGGGCCGGACAACTGCCAGTGATTCGCTGGACATTGCCTTCCTGAAAGTAAAAGATAAAAAGGGCAAAACCTTAACTCCTATAATTCTGGGTGACTCCAGTAAAATGCAAGTTGGTGAAAAAGTAGTGGCTATCGGCAATGCTTTGGGCCAATTTCAGAATACCGTGACCTCAGGGATAATCTCCGGATACGGCAGAAATTTACAAGCCTCCGATCAGCAGGGAGGCAATAGCGAAACCTTACAGAATCTGTTTCAGACCGACGCTGCCATCAACCAAGGTAACTCTGGCGGACCGTTAGTAAATATGAATGGGGAAGTAATCGGTATAAACACAGCGCTGGCGGGCGGGAATGCCCAAAATATTGGTTTTTCTATACCCATTAATGATGTTAGTTCACTCATCAAAAGCGTATTGGCCACCGGAAAACTGGAACGCCCCTACCTCGGCGTACGATATGTCAGCCTGACCGATGAATATGCGGTCCAATATGGCCTGAACACAAAGCGGGGAGCCTATGTTGCGCCCAGTAACGGCGAAACCCCCTCAGTTTTAACCGGCAGCCCGGCAGAAAAAGCCGGACTTAAAGAAAAAGACATTATCACTAAGGTTGATAACCAAACAATTGACCAGAATAATAGCTTGACGTCTGTACTTGGCCGTCACACGGTGGGAAATAGCGTTACGTTGACCATTCTAAGAGATGGTAAAGAACAAACGCTCAAAGCTACCTTAGAAGCTGCTCCCCAGTCTTAGATTTTAGGCCTAGATTTTAGGCGATATTGGCAAAGACTTGGATGAAATCTTCATTTCGAAACTCTTTAAAACCTTGTTTTTTAGCTATTTTAGCGAGAGCTTTATGCTGGAAGGGCAGAGATTCGGTTAAGACATAAGCTGGGCGATGGGGCAGGGCCTCTATCTGTTTAAAAAGCCTACGGTATAAATCCAAGCCATCTTCGCCCCCAAAAATTGCTTTCTTGGGCTCGTTCATGGCGGCATCATTCAGCTTATAATCATCGGGCACATAGGGGAGGTTACATAAGAGCACCGCACCCGGAGTAACCACCACACTTTCCAATAAGTCGCTCTTTTTTAATGTAATAGTTAAGGCCCGCCGCTGAGCATTTTGCCGCGCCACCGATAAACAGGTTGCTTCGATGTCAACCCCAGTGACTTTGAGGTTGGGAAGTTCTAATTTAGCTGTAATGGCCAAGGCGCCCGATCCGGTTCCGACATCTACAATCTCGGTAATCTTAGTAAGTTGAGACAGTTTTTTTAACATGTCAATCATGGTTTCGGATTCCGGGCGGGGTTCTAAGACATCTTTATTTATTATAAACTCCCGGCCATAAAACTCAGTTTTACCTCTGATGTAGGCCAGTGGTGTATGGGCCTCTCGCTGCTGAATTTGACCATCTAATTTAGTCACTAATGCCGGAGTCAGCTTACGTTCAGGATGCGCCAAGATGAAGGCTTTATCTTTACCTAATATGTCTTCCAGTAACACCAAGCAGTCCAACCGGGCCGTGGAAATACCAGCTTTTTCGAGCCGCTGGCAGGCGGCTTTTAGCCAGATATTAGTTTCCATTACTCAACAGTTCGTGTTCGGCGGCTTGAAGATTTTCAACCAGGTCATCAATATTTCCATCTAAAGCCCCAGGAATGTTGGACCGTGAATAGCCAATACGGTGGTCAGTTATGCGGTCTTGGGGGAAGTTATAAGTCCGGATTTTTTCGCTGCGGTCGCCGGAGCCGATCAGTTTTTTACGGGCGTCGGAGAGCTCTTTTTGCTCCTCTTCTATCTTCATGGCAAGCAGTCTAGCCCGCAGAACACTCATGGCCTTAGCTTTATTTTTGATCTGGGATTTTTCGTCCTGGTTGGCCACTACCAACCCCGAGGGGAGGTGAGTAATACGTACTGCCGAATCTGTTGTGTTGACCGATTGGCCGCCATGACCGCCGGAGCGGAAGACATCAATCCGCAGGTCATTGTCTTGGATTTCGATATCCGTTTCTTCTGCCTCCGGCATGACAGCCACAGTGACGGTAGAAGTATGGATGCGCCCCTGGCTCTCAGTCGTGGGCACCCGTTGTACCCGGTGAACGCCAGCCTCAAATTTGAGGTTTTTATAGGCCTCATCTCCATTAACTTCAAAAATAACTTCTTTAAAACCACCAGCCTCACTGGGGCTTTCGCTGACCAGACCGACTTTATAATTATGTCGTTCAGCCCAACGGTTATACATACGGAATAAATCACCGGCAAATAAACTCGCTTCATCACCCCCGGCGGCTGCCCGGATTTCAATAATCACGTCTTTTTCATCATTAGGGTCTTTAAGGGTAAGCGCCTCTGCCAACTGGGTTTCAATACTTTCACGGACAGCTTCTAAATGAATTAATTCTTCTTGAGCCATTTTGGCCATTTCGTTGTCATCACTTTTAGCCATTTCTTGGGCTTCGAGCATCTGTTTTTTAATGCTTAGACGCTCATCAAACAGACTCACAATGTGTTCCAGCTGGCTCTGTCTTTTGGCCAACTTGGGGTATTCTTTGGTACTAAAAATCGCCGGATCCTGCAAGGTAGCTTGCAAGCCGGTATATTCTGCGCGGTTGTCCTGTTCCATCTGGTCCATAATAAAAGTTAAGCCCTGGTTTCTTACTTACTGCTCTGCCTTACGTATCTTAGTATATATAGAAAACCACCAAAAAGCTTGGTGGGTTGGTTGGTGTCGAGGTAGCTAGCGTTTGCCGGGCTTGAGGCTGCCCAGCTTTTGGGTTTCGTCGAGTTTGGGGGCTTTGGTACGAACTTTTGTAGCGGCCTTCTTCATAGCGGCTGCCCGTTTTTGAGCAGCTTCTTGGCGGGCTTTGAACTTGTCTACCCGGCCTTCGATGTCGAGTAATTTTTCTTGACCGGTGTAAAAAGGGTGAGAAGCGCTTGAGATGTGGACTTTAATCAGCGGGTATTCGTTGCCGTCTTCCCATTTGATGGTGTCCTTACTTTCGGCAGTTGAGCGTGTCAAAAAAGACCAGTCATTGTTGAGGTCCTGGAAGACAACCGGGCGGTAATTTTTGGCGTGAATTTCTTTTTTCATCAGATCAGTAGTATACACATCAGGGGTGGACACGTCAATAGATGGGTCCGAAACTACTGTATTTTGGGCACGAGTTTCATCCCTCGCGTATATCATCTCGTACCCCTTGAAATACAATTCCTCATCTGTTAGAATACAAACACTATTTAATTAAGCAGCGTGGGGTAGATCCTCCTAGTCGTCATCCGTGTAGGACCGACAGGTACACCCACAGCGAAGTGAAAGGATTATGGAGAACACATGGCTACTTCTGAAGTCAATCAAGTAGATATTAAGAAATTATTAGAAGCCGGAGCTCACTTCGGTCATAAAACCAGCCGCTGGCACCCCAAAATGGCGCCCTATATTCATAGTAAGCGTGATGGTACGCACATTATTGACCTTACCAAAACGGTGGAATACTTAGAAAAGGCACTGAATTTTGTTGAAGATACCGTAGCCGAAGGTAAACAGGTATTATTGGTGGGTACAAAGCGCCAAGCTCAAGACATTGTGAAGAAAGCAGCCGAAGAAGTTTCCATGCCCTACGTCACTGAGCGTTGGTTGGGTGGTATGCTCACAAACCGAAATACTATTGGCGGACGTATCAAACACCTCAAAGATCTTGAGGAACGGATGGAAAATGGGCAACTGGCTAGTAAATATGCCAAGCTGGAAGTGCAGCGTTTTCAAGAAGAAATTGATGAAATGAACCACATGTACGGTGGGATAAAAAACATGGTGCCGCGCGTTGGTGCAGTTGTCGTAATCGATATTTTGCATGATGTGAATGCGGTGCGCGAAGCCAAAAAGTTGAACATCCCTGTGGTCGCCATTGTAGACACCAACACTGACCCTACGGATATCAATTATCCAATTCCGGCTAACGACGATGCTATTCGCACCCTGCAGCTGATAACCGATTACCTGAAACAGGCTATTCTGACCGGTGCAGAGAAGCACCAAAAACGAGCCGAAAAAGCTGCCGAAAAGGCCGGCAAAGCCGAAAAAGATGAAAAGCTGGCAACCGAGAAAAATGAAGCAGCCCAAGCCAACAAAGACGCAAAAAAGCCGGCTGTAACAATTGCCGAGAAACTGGCCCAAGGGGTCCAATAATGAGCGTATCGTTAGAAGATGTTAAACGGTTGAAAAACTTAACCGGGGTTGGGCTTACCGATGCTAAAGCAGCTTTAGAAGAAGCTAACGGTGATTTTGACACCGCCTTGGGGGCTATGCGTAAAAAAGGCCTAACCAAGGCCGAGAAACGTGGCGAGCGCGAAGCCCGGGCCGGCATTGTGGGGAACTACAACCACGATAATCGAATTGGCGTACTAGTAGAAGTGAACTGCGAGACCGATTTCGTAGCCCGCAA
>JBKJPJ010000092.1:0-2604 GCA_046595225.1 Saccharimonadales bacterium (SeqCode) | reverse complement strand
AACTCCGTGCTCAACTGGTTGGTACAATTGCTGCTCCACTTAGTGGTTTTGTAAATGTATTAGCCGGCAACGTACGAGGCGTGCTAAACGTTCTCCAGGCTCGGGCAGATTCAATACAAGCATAAAGACGCATAATTTAGAATATTCAAGAAAGGATATATCATGGCAGAAGAAGGCAAGAAATCAGAAGATAAGAAAGTTGAAACTCCGAAAGAGTTCGAGAAAATAGTAGCCGAGCTCGACAAAATGTCAGCTCTCGAAATTAGCAAGTTTGTTAAGTTCCTCGAAGAGTACTGGGGTGTCAGTGCCGCTGCTCCTGCAGCCGCTGCTGCCGCAGCTCCTGCTGCTGATGCTGCTCCTGCTGAAGAAGAAAAGAGCGAGTACGATGTCATCCTTAAAGACGCTGGGACCCAAAAAGTTGCAGTGATTAAGGCAGTCAAAGACATTACTGGCCTAGGACTCGGTGAAGCCAAAGCTATAGTTGACGGTGCTCCAAAGCCCGTTCTAGAAAAGGCCAAAAAAGAAGATGCCGAGAAAGCCAAAAAAGCTCTCGAAGAAGCTGGCGCAACCGTAGACCTAACCTAAAACTGCTTATTGAAGTTTTATTAAAAAACCATCTTTCGGGATGGTTCTTTGAATTTGACACACTCTATAATTCACTATGCCCAAAGTTATCAACACTAAGCTAGTGTGGGCTTTTCCACAGGATGGCATGAAAAGAAGACTTGATTTTTTGACTTGACTCTTGCAACGTGATACGGTAATCCATAAGTGTAGCTAAAAGAAACACTTATGTGGTGAGAGACAAGAGACAAATATTATGCCGGACATACCAGACAAACAAATCAAAAGGCTCAAAGCACTACTTGCAGAAGCAGAGACGAGCATGGGCGCTGCCAAAGAGCTCCTCGTTAGTTTAGTTGGGGACGAAGAAATTGTGGCCTCGGCTACTGCAGAAGAAGCCCTCGGCAAAGTTATCGAAGGCGTATTTGATGGCCAGAACATGGTCGGATCTGACGGCAAGACGTATCCAGTGCCAGCCAATTATGCCAGTAAGTCTAAGTTAGTCCAGGGCGACATTCTTAAACTGACCATCGCCGATGACGGCGCCTTTATGTATAAACAAATCGGTCCAATTCCGCGCAAGCAAATTGTAGGCATGCTCAAGCAAGAAAACGGCCATTACATCGTTGATGTGGGCACCAAGCAGTACCGCGTACTCCTGGCAAGCGTAACGTATTTCAAAGCCAAGCCTGGTGACCAAGTCAGTGTTAATGTTCCTGAAGATGACTCTCTGGCTGAGTGGGCCGCGCTCGAAGCCGCTTTATAGTAGTCATGGTTTTGTAAATCAGTTCTGATACAATCTATTCTCATATATGGGGATGATTAAGCATGCGATTCCGAAACCTATTAAACACCATTTGGCTGAAGTTGCAAATAACGCTATTCCAGATGGATTAATTAAAGACAACGTTGCCAATGCCATTACCATAGGTGGAGCAGTACTGGTTGAAGCAGGAGCACGAATCGATGGGAAAGCTGGTTTGACTATTCGCGCTGTTGGCGAGCTTGCTGACGATCTAGATGGTGATACTTCCAGGTTCCTGGGAACTTCCAGCCGATTTGGTGCTTTGCTTGACGCAATTTTGGATAAATACAAAATGACACGTGAGTTACAGGTGCTATGGGGTCACACAGACGAAATGGAGCCTGTTAAGGGAACACTTAGGAAAATAGCGCTTGGCGTAATTGCCACTAAACATGTAGCCAATACAAGCATTAATACTGTTGCTTTTGTTCAAGGAGTTAAACCCGAAACCTCATTCGCAGGCAGTGTTAACGTATGGATGGACGGCTTTTCAGTTGCCGCTTTTGGAATTTCAGACGTCAGTGAACCAAACTCTGAACTAAGTAGGCGGACTGAATTAGCCGGCTACGTGATGACTGCGGCGAGCATACCAGTGGGCATAGTGGCAACTATTGGATACTACAAAAGTTACCGCCAGGGTTTGATTGATCAAGCTCTCACCATCGGAGAATTAGCGAATAACACAACGCAACTCACCATCTAAGTCGCGTATACTAGAAGCATATGGGGCAAGCATTATATCGAAAGTATCGTTCAAAGCGCCTGAGCGAAGTCGTCGGCCAAGAACACATTACTCAAACGTTATCGAACGCTCTTAAGAATGGTAAATTAAGTCATGCCTATCTGCTAACTGGGCCCCGCGGAGTGGGCAAAACGAGTGTCGCCCGGATTCTTGCGCATGAGGTTAATGGCTTAGACTACACCGATGAAACCAATCACCTGGACATTATAGAAATAGATGCCGCTAGTAACCGCCGGATTGACGAGATCCGTGAACTGCGCGACCGGATACATATCGCTCCGACCAGTGCAAAATATAAAGTCTATATCATCGATGAAGTCCATATGCTTACCAAAGAAGCCTTCAACGCGCTGTTGAAGACCCTTGAGGAGCCCCCTGAGCACGTCATATTCATCTTAGCTACAACTGAGGCTCATAAGTTGCCAGAGACTATTGTGAGCCGCACACAGCGCTTCACGTTTAAACCAATTGAAGCCGCAGATGCCGTTGGACA